>DWVA01000219.1 GCA_019120475.1 Candidatus Blautia intestinipullorum
TTCCTGTTGAAATGTGCAAAAAACGGCGGGGGAAGCGAACTTCTTCGCTGGAGAGAGCAGATTGAAAAATCCATGAATATTCATCCAATGAGCGAATACCGGAACCAGGCCGCATATAAAATGGTGGTTATGAGCCCTTCGGCAGAAGCTCTTATACGGTCCCAGGAGGCGCTGAAAGATGATTTCCATATCTGTATCCAGGACAGCGGCCGCAAAGAGTATGTAAATGGCGAGGTCATGAACAGAAAGATCAACAAAGGAATGGCAGTGGAATATGTCTGCAGTTATTTCCACATTCCTTTGGAGGATTCCGTTGGTTTCGGAGACAGCATGAATGATAAAGAAATGCTGGAAAAAACAGGACTGGGCATTTGCATGGAAAACGGCTGCGAGACGGTGAAGGCTGTGGCGGACGACATATGCCCCTCTGTGACAGAGGACGGGATCTGGAAGGCGTTTCAGAAGCATCATCTGATATAGGATGACAGATAATACACAGTTTTTTGATAAAATTTACAAAGAATTTTCGTATAGTTTGTTGTTTTTATGGAAATCATCCAATAATCATGATATACTATGAAAAAATAGTAGCGTTAGTATACAAGGTGCGAAAAAGAAATGAGGTGGCTGTGTATGTTAAAAAGTTGGAATCCCCCGGAAATTCCGGAAAAGGAAGAGATTTCGCTGAGGCTGGACAAGGCGAGAGGAAAGCTTTATGAACTTCAGATGAAGATCAAAGAACATAAGGTTCCGGTACTGGTTCTGTTTGAAGGATGGAGTTCCGCCGGAAAAGGAAGCATGATCGGAAAAGTGATCAGAAATATCGATCCAAGATTCTTTAAAGTGGCTACGATGTCGGCTCCTACGGAAGACGAGCGCCGCCGTCCGTTTCTGTACCGGTATATGCGTCAGATACCGGAGCAGGGGAAATTTACCTTCCTGGATTCCGGATGGATGGAAGAGACCACGAAAGCAGTGCTGGAAGACGGGCTGTCAGGAGAGGACTATGAGAAGCGGATCGACAGTATCAAACGTTTTGAGAGACAGCTAACGGATAACGGCTATCTGGTAGTAAAATATTTTATGCACATTGACAGAGACGAGCAGGCGAAACGTATGAAGGGCCTGCTTTCCGGGGAAGATACACAGTGGCGTGTGCAGAAGTTCGATCAGTGGCAGAATGAACATTATGGAAAATGTGAGAAAGTCTACGACAGATATCTGAAAGATACAAATATGTCCACTTCCCCCTGGTATATCGTGGACGCCAAAAATAAAAAATGGGCGGAGCTGCAGGTGTTGGAAACTCTGGTAAGCAACATTGAAGTGGCCCTGCAGAATCAGATGCATTCTGTTCCCATTCTTCAGAACGTTTTTCCGCTGGTAAAAATGCCGAAGCTCCAGGATGTGGAGCTGGAAGGCAAAGTGATTGAAGAAGAGGAGTACCGGAAGGAACTCAAGGAACTGCAGAAGCGTCTTGGAGAGCTTCATAACCGGGTTTACCGGAAACGTGTTCCTGTGATCATTACCTATGAAGGATGGGACGCGGCAGGCAAAGGCGGAAACATCAAGAGGATTACGGGCGCTCTTGATCCAAGAGGATATGAAGTGCATCCTATCGCAAGTCCGGAACCTCATGAGAAGGCGCGCCATTATCTCTGGAGATTCTGGACGAGGCTTCCAAAAGACGGGCATATCGCTATTTTTGACCGCACCTGGTACGGCCGCGTTATGGTGGAGCGCCTGGAGGGCTTCTGCTCGGAAAACGACTGGAAGCGCGCTTATAATGAAATGAACGAGTTTGAAAAAGAACTTTATGACTGGGGCGCTGTGATCATCAAATTCTGGGTTCAGATCGATAAGGACACCCAGCTTGAAAGATTTACGGACCGTCAGAACAATCCGGAGAAACGGTGGAAGATAACGGATGAGGACTGGAGAAACAGAGAGAAGTGGGATCTCTACGAGGACGCGGTAAACGAGATGCTGAAAAAGACAAGCACCACTTATGCGCCCTGGCATATCCTGGAATCTGTAGACAAAAAATACGCCCGGATCAAAGCTTTGAAAATCGTGATTGAAGAATTGGAAAAGGCCCTGGATTAAGGGCCTTTTCTTTTAGGAATCCATAAATTTTTTCAGTTCATCCATGAAAGTGCTGACATCTTTAAATTCCCGGTAAACAGACGCGAAGCGGACGTAAGCCACCGGATCCAGGTGCTGAAGATGTTCCATGACGATCTCCCCGATCTGGCTGCTGGAAATTTCCCTGTCCGCCCGGTCAAAAACAGCTCCCTCGATAGAATCCATCATGGTTTCGATTTTTTCTATAGGAATCGGTCTTTTATAACAGGCGCGGAGAACTCCGTCCTGGATCTTGCTCCGGTCGTACTGTTCTCTGGTCTGGTCTTTTTTGATCACGCTCAGCGGGATAGTCTCAACCTTCTCGTATGTAGTGAAACGCTTTCCGCAGGACTCGCACATCCGCCTTCTTCTGATCGAGTTTGTATCTTCGACTGGTCTGGAATCAACGACTCTTGTATTATCCTGACCGCAAAACGGGCATCTCATGGCAAATTCCCCTTTCTCCCCTTTTATGGGCACATTATACTATAATTCTTATTTTTAAGTCAATAAATCCCCGACAGAAGATGAAGTAAACGAATTGTCAGTTGATATGAAAAAGACT
>DWVA01000220.1 GCA_019120475.1 Candidatus Blautia intestinipullorum
ATTAGTCTTTTTCATATCAACTGACAATTCGTTTACTTCATCTGTTTCTATGCTCAGTCTTGAAATTCCGGCGATTTAATATTATAATCAGACATATAAAAATGTTAGGAACATATTAAATTTAAGGAGGAATCCAAACATGATTACCTGGAATAATTTAGACACACTTGCTTCCTATAAGAAGCTTTTTGAGGTGGAAAAAGTAAATCTTGCGGAAGCGATGAGCGGAGAAAACGGCGCGGAACGTGTCAGAAAGTACAGTGTGCCCATGGCGGAAGGTCTTGCCTACAATTTTGCAGCAAAGCAGGTGGACGATACAGTGCTGGACGGCTTAAAGGCTCTTGCCGAAGAAGCGCAGCTTACAGAGAAATTCGAGGCTCTCTATAATGGAGAGGTGCTCAATACAGGAGAAAAACGTCTGGTTCTTCACCATCTGACAAGAGGACAACTGGGGAATACCGTTGAGGCGGACGGCGTGGACAAGCGCGCGTTTTATGTGGAGCAGCAGAGAAAAATCGCCGAGTTTGCGGAAAAGGTACATAAAGGTGAGATTACGAACGGAGCAGGCGAGAAATTTACAACTGTTGTCCAGATCGGTATCGGAGGAAGCGACCTCGGTCCCCGCGCAATGTATCTGGCACTGGAAAACTGGGCGAAGAAAAACAATGCGTTTAAGATGGAGGCCAGATTTATAAGCAACGTAGATCCGGATGACGCGGCCGCTGTTCTTTACGGCATTGACGTGGCTCATTCCATCTTTATCCTGGTATCAAAATCCGGAACCACACTTGAAACCCTGACAAACGAGTCCTTTGTAAAAGACGCTCTTTCCAGAGAAGGCCTGGATCCCTCCAAACATATGATCGCTGTTACCAGTGAAACTTCTCCTCTTGCAAAGAGCGACGATTATCTGGCAGCCTTCTTTATGGACGATTATATCGGCGGACGTTATTCCTCCACTTCTGCAGTAGGCGGCGCTGTATTGTCGCTTGCCTTCGGACCGGAGGTATTCGCGCAGTTCCTGGAAGGCGCTGCTGCTGAAGATAAGACAGCGTTAAATAAAGATGTATTGGAGAATCCGGCTATGCTGGACGCTCTGATCGGCGTATATGAAAGAAACGTGCTGGGATATCCAAGTACCGCTGTTCTTCCGTATTCCCAGGCGCTGAGCCGTTTCCCGGCTCACCTGCAGCAGTTGGATATGGAGTCGAACGGCAAGTCTGTAAACCGTTTCGGACAGCCGGTGGATTATGTGACAGGACCGCTGATCTTCGGAGAACCGGGAACAAACGGCCAGCATTCTTTCTATCAGCTTCTGCATCAGGGAACAGACATCGTTCCTCTTCAGTTTATTGGATTCAGACACAACCAGATGGATACAGATGTTGTGATCCAGGAAAGCACAAGCCAGCAGAAGCTTTGCGCTAATGTTGCGGCGCAGATCATGGCTTTTGCCTGCGGAAAAGCAGACGAAAATCTTAATAAGAATTTTGAAGGAGGACGTCCTTCCAGCATCATCATCGGCGATCAGGTTAATCCTCGTTCCCTGGGCGCGCTTCTGGCGCATTTTGAAAACAAGGTAATGTTCCAGGGCTTCCTGTGGAATCTGAACAGCTTTGACCAGGAAGGCGTTCAGCTTGGAAAGGTACTTGCGAAGCGCGTACTTGCCCATGAGACAGACGGCGCTCTGAAAGTATACAGTGATCTTCTGAATATATAACAGTATTACAGCGCCGCCGGATGGAAATTTCCACCGGCGGCGTTCTTTTCGTCTAAGGGGAAAGAGAGGGAAAACGCTTTGAAAATTGCGGTATGTGATGACGAAAAAATTTTTTCGGAAATGATGAGGGAGGTTCTGGAACAGTATTTCCGCAGCCTGGATGTGGAAATACGGACATTTTCGTCCGGAACCGCGCTTCTGCGCGAAGTAAAGAAGGATCCTTACGCGTATTTCTGCATTTTCCTTGATATTGAAATGCCAGGACTTTCCGGCATCCAGACGGCGGAGGAATTGAAAAAAGAAAGAATTTCTGTTCCTGTGATACTTCTTACCAGCCATGAGGAATATGCGCTGAGAGGTTACGAGGTAGGGGCGTTTCGCTTTCTGGTGAAGCCGGTAAACCTGGAAAAGCTTTATCACGCGCTGGAAGCGGCGGAAAAACAGAAAGTACTGGAACAGAGACTGATTGTCAGCCAGGATGGGAGAGAATACTACCTTCCCTTGAATCAGATCCTTTACTTTAAAAGTGAAAATGTGTACATAGTGATCTATACGGAGACAGGACATTATCTGATACGGAAGAAACTGAAAGAACAGTGTAAAGAACTGCCAGAGCTTCAGTTTTTTCAGGTGCACAGAAGCTATATTGTTAATATGTCAAAAGTGCAGGCTTATGATGGAAAAGAAGTAGTGCTGGCGGATGGAACGAGGGTTCCTGTTGGAAGAGGACGCAGGGCTGCTTTTCAAAAAGCGGCTGCCAGGTTCCTGAAAGAGTGCGGATAGGCATGGAGGAGGAAGATGAAGGGAACAGTCTTATTTTCTGTTATTCATAATTGCATATCCGCGGCGGAGATTCTTCTTGCGCTTCTGGGAATAAAACGAATCGTATACCTGGAGGCTCCTCTTTCATGCCGGAAGAGCGTAATAACCTATCTGGCCGCTTTTTTTCTGACTGTTTTTGCAGGTCAGATAGTGTTTCAGGCTTCAGAAAGCATGGCTGTTCTGTCAGCTCTGATTTTTTTCTGCGTACATATCTTCCTGACAAGGAAGAAGCGCAGACTGGCCGGAACCGGACTTCTGTTTCCTGCTATGGGATATCTGACCGGCCTTCTGGCTCTGTTTTATGGAGTTCCTTATACATTTGGAAATTATCCTGAGAACAGTAGCTGGATTTATGTGGCTGACGGAATATTCTGGATGGGAACGGCGGCGGTATATTGCGGCAGAGAAAAAATAAAACAGTCCTTTCGGCTTGACGCGCCTTACCGGAAGCTGGGGCCATGGGAGAGAAGATTTCTACATATCTGCGGGCTGTTTCTTCTTGTTATAGGGTTTATGATGATCGGAGTGAAGGAAACCGGAATGGAGGAGGGCGCTTCCAGGATTTTTACAGGCTTTGGATGCTTTGCAGTGATCCTTCTGGAAATTTCTGCAGTGATCCTGATCCATCAGGAAAATCAAAAAGATTATTTTCAGTATATGACAACTGTGGGAGAACATTATCTGAAGACAGAGCTGAACCACTTCCGGGCGTATCAGGAAAGGGAAGAAAAGATGCGAAGCTTCCGCCATGATATAAACAACCACCTTCTTTGTCTGAAAGAGCTTGCCGGACACGGCGATCTGGAAAGGGCAAAGGCGTATATACTGGAGCTGCAGACTATACTTGGAGAGAGCAGACAGGATTTTTATACAGGAAATGAAATCGCGGATGCGATACTGAATGAAAAAAATATACTGGCCAGAGCCGGAAATATTGAAATAACACTGGAGGGAAAAATACAGGACTCTTCTGGTATCCGGGCAACAGACATATGTACACTTTTCGCCAATGCTCTTGACAATGCGCTGGAGTATCTGAACCGACAGGAGAAAGGCCCGAAATGGATATCCGTAGAGATCAGGCAGCAGGGAAAGATGCTGACCCTTGTTTTTCAGAATCCGGTCCATGAAGAGGCGATTTTTTCTCCTGGCATCACCGCAAAGGAAGAAAAAGACGAACATGGCCTGGGAATCCTGAATATGACATACGCCGCAAAAAAATATAAAGGAAGCCTTCACAGAGAGATCCGGAAAAAACATGATATTACGGTCTACAGCCTGGAAATCCTTATTTTTTTGCCGGAAGCTTCTGTTTCATAACGTTTACAACAGGGAGAGCGCTGTTTACAACAAAAAACGGCGGCTTTCTCTCCTTTTGCTTTATAGTAAAAGAAACAACAGCGAAAGGAAAAAGGAAGAACAAAATGAAGAAAGAACTGAAAAAACAGATGAACCGGACGGTAAGAAGTGTTTTTATTTATCATCTGATCCTGGTAGGCGTTTCTTTTCTGTATATTTTATGGAAAAGTGCAGGAAATGCGGGCCTGACGGGAGTGGACGCTTTTTCAGAGCAAATGCTGAAATATGCTATGGACAAGGCCGGACTTCTTAGTCTTGCAGGTACGGCGGCCGGTCTTCTTTATATGGCTGTCCGATACAGAAAAACGAAAGATATCCGCCATATGCTTCATGAAAAGAAACCTATGACAATACAGGTATTTCTGGCAGCATTCTGTGTGTTCATGTCATGCCAGGTGCTGTTTGCGGCAGCATCGTCACTTGCGGAGCTGCTCCTGAATCCTTTTGGCTATACACTGTCAAAAGCGGCTGAGAGCGCCTCGGCGGTTAGTACGACGTTTTCCATGTTTTTTTATAGTACGCTGGCGGGACCTATAGCCGAGGAACTTGTTTTCCGCGGATATATTATGAGAAGACTGCTGCCCTTTGGAAAGGAATTTGCCATAGTTATATCAGCCGTACTGTTCGGGCTGATACATGGAAACTTCCTGCAGGGAAGCTTTGCTATGGGGGCAGGATTGGTGCTGGGATATATCGCTGTGGAATATTCCATGAAATGGTCTCTTGTGATCCATATTTTGAACAATCTGGTGTTTTCTGATCTGATGGGAAGAATGTCTGAAATGATGGCGGAGCCCTTAAAGTCTGTTTTTACCTGTGGAGTTCCTGCTGCGTTTTTTATAACTGCAGTCTTGATTCTTTTCCTGAACAGAGAGAAGATAAAAAAATGGAGGAAAAATAACCGTATTGGAAAAAGATACTGTCTTTATGCATTCACCTCTGTATGGATGATCCTTTTTATTATCATGGAAGTCATGACGGCAATGAATGGAGTGAGTAAAATATGAAAACCGGCGGCTGTGGGAAAGCTTTTCCCATGGCCGCTTTCTTAATTTTGTGGAAAATTGCAGGCAAATGTGATAAAATGATAAGATCGGACTTAGAGACAGAACTGTTGAGAATAAAACGGGGGCAAAGTGGAAAAGTAATGAGAAAGGAAGAAACTTTAAATGCTTCAGATCAAAGAGATCTACAAACAGTATAAAACTGGCAATCTGGTGCAGAAGGCTCTTGACGGAGTAAGCCTGAATCTTCGGGAGAACGAATTCGTCGCTATCCTGGGGCCCAGCGGCTCCGGCAAGACGACTCTTCTGAACATTATCGGCGGGCTGGATCGTTATGACAGCGGAGATCTTATCATTAACGGGATTTCAACGAAGAAATATAAAGACAGAGACTGGGATTCCTACAGGAATCACACCATCGGCTTTGTTTTTCAGAGCTACAACCTGATCCCTCACCAGACTGTCCTGGCCAATGTGGAACTGGCGCTGACCATATCAGGAATCTCAAAAGGCGAGCGAAGGGAGCGCGCCAGAAAAGCCCTGGAGCAGGTGGGGCTGGGTGAGCAGATCCATAAAAAACCAAATCAGATGTCCGGCGGACAGATGCAGCGGGTCGCTATTGCCAGAGCTTTGGTAAACGATCCGGAAATCCTTCTTGCAGATGAGCCTACCGGCGCGCTGGACAGCGATACCAGCGTGCAGGTCATGGATCTTTTAAAAGAAGTGGCAAAGGAACGTCTGGTAGTCATGGTAACACACAATCCGGAGCTGGCAGAGCAGTACGCCACGCGTATCGTAAACCTGAGAGACGGAAAGATACTTTCGGATTCTATGCCTTATGAGGTGGACGAGGCGGCTCTGGAAGTTCCCAGACATGAAAATATGGGAAAGTCCTCCATGTCGTTTCTGACGGCCTTATCACTGAGTTTTAACAACTTAAAAACAAAAAAAGCCAGGACGATCCTGACCTCATTTGCAGGTTCCATTGGAATTATCGGAATTGCCCTGATCCTTTCCCTGTCAACAGGAGTCAATGATTATATTCAGTCTGTAGAGGAAGAGACGCTTTCCGAATATCCTCTGGAGATCAGCAGCACCGGCGTGGATCTTACGTCCATGATGATAGACGCCGCCAACAGTACGGTATCCGGCGGAGAGGGACAGGTGGGCGTCAATGAGATGGTGACGAATATGTTTTCAAAAATGGATTCCAATGACCTGGAGTCTTTGAAAACTTATCTGGACAGCGGAGAGAGCGGCATAGATGATTATGTGAATTCTATAGAATATACATATAATGTGTCGCCTCTGATTTTTCTGGATAATAAAAACGGGACGCGTCAGGTGAATCCTGACCGCTCTTTTGCGGCCCTGGGCCTGGGATCCGGGCAAAGCACCAACAGCCTGATGTCCATGTCCATGAATACCGATGTGTTCTATGAAATGCCGTCGGATGAAGACCTGTATAAAGACCAGTATGATGTAATGGCGGGGCACTGGCCGGAGAAATATGATGAATGTGTGCTGGTTCTTACATCCAATGGAAATATCAGCGATCTTATGTTATATACTCTTGGACTTCGCGACGGAGAGGAACTGGACAGGATGGTAAAGCAGTTTGCCGAGGAGGAAGACGTGGAAACGCCTGAAGATATCCGGGAGTATTCCTATGACGAGATCCTGGGGATCCGGTTTAAGCTTGTCAACAGCGCGGATCTTTATGCGTATGACGAAGAATATAACGTATGGACGGATAAATCCGGAGACGAAGACTATGTGGAGAAAACCGTAAATAACGGCAAAGACCTTACCATTGTGGGAATCGTAAAGCCGTCGGAAGGAACGGATATCGCCATGCTCACAAGCGGTATCGGCTATACGCCGGAGCTTACCAGCCATGTGATCGATGAGGCGGCTGACAGCCGGATCGTAAAAAACCAGCTTCAGAATAAAAATATAAATGTGTTCAGCGGAAAAGAGTTTGGAGAAGAGGCAGAAGAGGACGAGTTCGACGTATCTTCTCTTTTCAGTGTGGACGGAGAAGCGATGGAGAAGGCGTTTCAGATAGATGAGGATGCTTTTTCCTCCCTGGATCTGTCCGCGCTTTCCGGAATGGATATAGATACATCGGCTTTGGGGGGCGCTTTTCAAATAGACGGAAGCCAGTTGGATTTAAGCGGTATCATGAACATTGATCTGGAGAAAATTCTGCCGGAGGTATCAGAGGATCTGAAACAGAAGGCGGAGGATTTAGGCAAAAGACTGGATCTGGAAATTTCAGAGGAAGAACTGCGTGCAATGACGGAGGATATGATCAGAGGATTCCAGGAGAGCCTTCCGGAAGATTCCGATATTGAATTCACAGATCCTGCCCAGAGCTTCCAGGACTATCTGGAAACAGAGGAGGCAAAAAATATTCTGGAAGAAAGTATCCGGAATCTGATATCGTCAAACATAAGTGTGTCCGTTCCTACGGATCAGCTATGGGGAATCGCGGCGCAGCTTGTAACGGATTACCAGAATTATGCAAAGGAAAATAATATTGAAGAATCCAGTGTTGCAACGATCATCGCTTATCTTCAGCTTCCGGAGGTACAGCAGAATCTGACGGCACAGGCGGAGAACGTGATCCGGAACAGCATTGACATTCAGATCCAGCCGGATCAGATCCAACAGATTTTTGCGGCTCTTCTGGCCGGATACCAGAAGTACGCGGCGGAGTATGTGCTGCCGGATGCGGCGGCAGTTGGACAGGCTTATTTAGATTATCTGAAATCAGATGCCGGACAGAAGCGGCTTTACAGTAATCTTGCCGAGGCTGTGGATCTGAATGCCGCGGCAGAAGAAGTTTCCGCGATCTTTCAGGATGAAGGGAAAACCATACAGGAGGAAGTAGAAAAACAGTTCCGTTCCGGTATGGAAAGTATGCTGGGACAGATTGGAAATAATATCAGCGCCGCTATGCGTCAGGCGGCCGGACAGATCGGTTCCGCCATGGCGGATGCGATCCAGCAGTATGTGGGACAAATGAGTTCTGCTATGGAGAATGCCGTCAGTATAGACGAAGACGCTTTTATGAATGCGATCCAGGTAAATATGGATCAGGATGAGCTGACGGAGCTTCTGACTTCCATGATGTCCGACGAGGACGCCGCTTATGAAAATAATCTTAAAAAGCTGGGGTATGCGGATAAGAATAAGCCGGGAGGAATCGCCATTTATCCCAAGAATTTTGAGAGCAAGGAACAGATCCTGAACATTTTGGACGCCTATAATGAGAAAATGGAAGATTCCGGCCAGGAAGAAAAGGCCATCACTTATACCGATATGGTAGGCACGCTGATGTCTTCTGTGACGGATATTATAAATGTGATCAGCTATGTACTGGTGGCGTTTGTAGCTATTTCGCTGGTGGTGTCCTCCATTATGATCGGAGTGATCACTTATATCAGTGTTCTGGAGAGAAAGAAGGAGATCGGTATTCTCAGGGCTATCGGAGCCTCCAAAAGAAACGTTTCCCAGGTGTTCAACGCGGAGACGTTTATTATCGGTTTCTGTGCCGGAGCAATGGGTATCGGGATCACGCTGCTTCTTCTGATACCCGGAAACCAGATCATTCATTCCATTGCGGGAAGAAGCGACATTAACGCAGTGCTTCCGGCAGGATATGCGGTAATACTGATCGTTTTGAGTGTGTTCCTGACACTGCTTGGAGGACTGATACCATCCAGAAAGGCAGCGAAAAGCGATCCGGTAAAAGCATTGAGGACAGAATAAAGCGGAGGATATACAAATTTACTCTTGAAAAAAAGAAAAGAAAAGCGTTAAAATAAAACAATGCGGAAATAATCGCTGCACCTTTGGAAATACCGGTGGTATTTTCAAGGGTGCAGTGAATTTATACAGAAATAAAAGGTGATGAAGATAAATGACGAAAGAAAAGAAAGAACAGGAAACGCTGCTGGCGGGTATCGACGTGGGTTCCACCACTACAAAAGTAGCGGTGATAGATCCGGAAACAGGCAGGATCCTTTTTTCTGATTACCGCAGGCATCATGCGGATCAGGTAAAAAGCATCGCTTTTGTGCTGAACGCGCTGAAGGAGCATTTCCCAGGGAGAAAGTTTCAGACAGCGCTGACGGGATCCGGCGCAAAGCCTATTGCGGAAAAACTGAAACTTACATTTATCCAGGAAGTCGCGGCAAATGCAGAGGCTCTGAAGACACAGTATCCCTCTATCGGAACAGCCATTGAACTGGGCGGGCAGGACGCGAAGATGATTTTTTTCCGAGAGGACGATACTTCCCATACCGTAAATGTGGCGGATATGCGGATGAACGGAAGCTGTGCCGGAGGAACAGGCGCTTTTATTGACGAGATCGCTTCTGTTCTTAAGGTTCCGGTAGAAGATTTCAATAATCTGGCAGGTCAGGGAACCTGTGTTTACGATATTTCCGGGCGGTGCGGCGTATATGCCAAAACGGATATCCAGCCGCTTTTGAATCAGGGAGTTGCCAAAGAAGACCTGGCGCTGTCCGCCTTTCACGCCATTGCCAAGCAGACGATCGGAGGTCTGGCTCAGGGTCTTGAAATCAAAGCTCCGGTGGCTTTTGAGGGCGGGCCGCTGACTTTTAATCCGGTGCTGGTGAAGGTTTTTGCCGAGAGACTGTCCCTTGCTCAGGAAGATATTCTGATCCCGGAGCATCCGGAACTGATGGTAGCCTGCGGAGCGGCCGTTTCTCTTCGGAATATGCTGAAAAAAAGCAAAGACCGTACCCCGGAGGAACTGCTGACCCTTTTCCATGAAAAACTGGAAGAGATGAAACATGCAAAGCTTCAGGAGGGAAAGCCCCTGTTTGCCTCCCTGGAACAGCGGAAGGAATTTGAAAGCAGACATAAAAAAGCGCTTCGTATATGGAAGAAGCCTTCCGGTGGAAAGGACGTTTATGCCTATCTGGGAATAGATTCAGGAAGCACTACCACAAAGTTTGTTCTTATTGACGAGAAGGAAGAAATCCTGGATTCCTTTTATGCCCCGAATGAGGGTGTTCCTCTGGATGTGGCGAAACGGGCGCTGATCGAGATGAGAGAACGCTACCGGAAGGAAGGGCTGCGGCTTCATATTCTTGCGGCAGGAACAACCGGTTATGGAGAACAGCTTTTCGCCAATGCTTTTCAGGCGGAATATCATACGGTGGAGACGGTAGCCCATGCCAGAGCCGCGGAGAAATATGTGAAGGACGCAACTTTTATCCTGGATATCGGCGGTCAGGATATGAAAGCGATATGGCTGGAGAACGGGATCATAACCAATATTCTTGTAAATGAGGCATGTTCCTCCGGGTGCGGATCCTTTTTGGAAAACTTTGCTTCTTCTCTCCATATACCGGCGGAGAAAATCGCGGAGGCCGCGTTTTCCTCCAGTCATCCGGCAGTGCTGGGAAGCCGGTGTACAGTATTTATGAACAGCAGCATTATTACGGAACAGCGCAACGGCAGACTGCCGGAAGACATTATGGCAGGACTGTGCCGCTCCATTATTGAAAACGTATTTACAAAGGTAGTAAGGCTTTCTAATGTAGATTCACTGGGCAACAAAATTGTAGTGCAGGGGGGAACCTTTGAAAACGACGCGGTTTTAAGAGCTCTGGAGGAATATATCGGAAAGCCGGTTACAAGGGCTCCTTATCCCGGCCTTATGGGAGCCATCGGAGTGGCGCTTACGGCAAAGGAGCAGCATCAGAAGGAACCGGAAAAGCAGACTTTTATTGACCTGGACGCGCTGGATGATTTTTCCTACAGTCAGTCGGCAAACATGCCCTGCCCGTTCTGCAGCAATCACTGCAAACGTACTGTGATCACCTTTTCAAACGGAAGCTCCTGGATCACGAACAACCGCTGTGAGAGAGGTGAAATACTGGGAAATCCAAAAGATGAGAAAGTACGGGAAAAGCTGAAGGAAAAAACGCAGAAGCTGAAAGAGGTTCCAAATCTGTATCAGACAAGAAAAGAGCTGCTGTTCAGGGACTATGATCATCCGAAGCTTATGGAGGAAAAGGGAATTACTATTGGTATGCCCCGAGTGCTTTCTTTCTGGGAAAACGCGCCCTTCTGGACTGCTTTCTGGAAATCGCTTGGATTCGGCGTCCGCTTTTCAGATTTCAGCACCCGTACGATATATGAAAACGGACTGCCGGCAGTAACTTCAGATACAGTATGTTTCCCTGCAAAGCTGGTTCACGGACATATCCGCAATCTTGTGAAAAAAGGTGTGGACCGGATTTTTATGCCGGTGATCACAACAGTTCCTTCGGAAAACCGGGAGGATACCAGTCAGTCCATGTGCGCGGTAGTGAAGGGATATCCTCTTGTGATCCGTAATTCCGACGATCCAAAAGGACAATGGGGAATTCCGTTTGACTCACCCATGTTCCACTGGTACACAGAAGAGGATCAGAAAAAACAGCTTATAAAATATATGAAAGATACTTTCTCTGTTCCAGGAAAGCTGACAGAAAAAGCCGTTGAAGCGGGAAATAAGGCGCAGAAGACTTTTCAGAAAGAACTGAAAAAAGAGGGAGCCGCCGTCCTTAAAATGGTGGAAAAAGAAAACAGATTTGCCGTAGTCCTTGCATCCAGGCCTTACCAGAACGATGCTCTTGTAAATCATGAACTGCCGGAGATGTTTGCAGGCTACGGAATTCCGGTGCTGACGGCAGACTCGCTTCCCGATATTCAGGAGGTGGATCTTGGAAAAAGCCGTCTGGATATTGTAAACAATTATCACGCAAGAATGCTTGCTTCCTCCGTTATGGCGGCAGAGAGCCAGTCCCTGGAATATGTGCAGCTTGTAAGTTTCGGATGCGGCCACGACGCCTATCTTTCTGATGAGATTGTCCGGATGATGAGGGAAATATCCGGAAAAACACCACTGATCCTTAAAGTGGACGAAAGCGATATCCAGGGACCGCTGCGCATCAGAGTCCGCTCTTTTCTGGAAACAGTGATGATGAAGAGAAGGAGAGGAGATAAGACAGTTCCCGGAGAACTTCCGGAGCCTTATCCGGTGAAATTTACAAAAGAAGACCGGAAAGAGAAGGTCGTTCTGGTCCCAAATACTTCTCACGCTTTCAGCAGGATCATGTCTGCGGCTTTCTGCGGCCAGGGAATCCGGGCGGTTTCTTTGCAGCCGGGGCGCGAGGAGGCCATCCGTCTCGGAAAAAAATATGTACATAATGATATCTGTTTTCCGGCGCAGATCGTGATCGGAGAAGCTCTGGCCGCTTTGAAGAGCGGAAAATATGATCCGGATCATACGGCTATCGGAATGGGAAAATATATCGGTGACTGCCGTCTTACCCATTACAGCGCTCTTTTGAGAAAAGCGTTGGATGATGCAGGATTTCCTCAGGTACCGATTCTGACAAACGACGACAGAGACAGCCATGATCTGCATCCCGGCTTCCGGCTGAGCCTTGTCTCTTCTCTCAGAATTGCTTTCGCCATGCCTATGATCGACGCTCTGGAGGAGCTTCTGAGAAAGATCCGTCCTTATGAACTGGAAAAAGGAAGCGCGGAAAAAGCGTTTGAGGAAGCTATGGACAGCCTTGTGGATGGACTGGAGCATTCCGGTATTCCAGGAGCGGTGAAGGGATTCCGGAAGGGAATCGAGATTATGAGAAAAATCCCTTACGACCGTTCAAGGAGAAAGCCGAGAGTACTGATCGTAGGAGAATACCTGCTGAACTTCCATCCGGGAGCGAACCATGATATTGAGAAATACCTGGAAAACAACGGATTTGAAGTAATAGAAGCAAAAATGACCGATGTGATCAGAAAGACGTATTTTTATCAGGACAAGCAGATCCAGGAGTATCACCTAAACAGAGGAATCACAAAGAGGACCTGGCTGTATACGGCGGATCATATCTTTAATCTTGCCCATGATACTACAGACCGGATCGCGAAGGAACATCCTCTTTATGAGCCTGCTGTGAGAATGCAGGATCTGGTAAAGGAAAGCGACCCGATCATCCATCACACTTTTGACGCCGGAGAGGGGGTTCTGATCCCGGGAGAGATCCTCCATCACGCAAAAGAAGGATGCAGGGCCTTTGTTATTCTTCAGCCCTTCGGATGCCTTCCCAATCATGTGGTAGGACGGGGCATCGCAAAGAAGCTGAAGGAAAAATATCCGGACGCGCAGATCCTTCCCCTTGACTATGATCCGGATGTAAGCTTTGCCAATATCGAAAACCGGCTTCAGATGCTGGTGATGAATATGAAAGAAATCTGGTACGGCAAAGGAGCGGAAGAAAGGAAGAAAACAGAATACCGGAAAACATCAGGAGAGCTGGCTGTCAGTATCTGATAGTCCGGCTG
>DWVA01000221.1 GCA_019120475.1 Candidatus Blautia intestinipullorum
CGATACTTCTTCTTTATTTATTACTTCCACATAAAGCTCCGGAGGAAAAACTCCATATTCCGGCATTTCATCCCGATAGTATTCCCGTGCGATGGCCTCGCCTGTCCATACCCTGTCCGGCGCTGTCACAGAACGGATATATTCGAAATCCGCTTCATCCATTTTTTTGTAAGGATATGCCATTGTCCTAGTCCTCCTTCCGGTTCTTCACAAGTTCTGTAAGCTTTGGCACTACCTGGTTCAGATCGTCCACAATACAGTAGTGGGCCGTATTGAATATCTGCGCTTCAGGATCGCTGTTGACGGCCACGATGCATTCGGCGCCGTTCATACATGAGGTAAACTGGATCGCGCCTGACACACCGCAGGTAATGATCAGTTTTGGCCGGACTGTCCTGCCGGACAGCCCGATCTGATGAGCCGTATCCCCGAATCCATCTTCAACCATAGGACGGGTAAAGGCAAGCTGTCCGCCAAGGGCATCCGCCAGATCTTTGCAGAGAGCCACTCCCGCCTCGTTTTTTGCCCCCCGGCCGGCAACAACAATAATATCCTCTTCTTCCAGACTTTTTTTCTTTTCCAGCACCTGGGCGCTTAAAATCTCTATCGAAGATTTTACCATGGTATCCGGCGTCTCGCACCGGATGATCTCACCAGAAGAATTCTCCGTCTTACGGGCTTTTTCCATAACTCTGTAGCGCACTGTGGCAAACTGCGGCCTGGATCTGGAGATAGAGATCTGCGCCATGATATTCCCGCCGAAAGCAGGCCTTATCTGGATCATATCTGTATTTTCCTTGATATCCAGCTTCGTACAGTCCGCGGTCAATCCTGTGTGAAAACGGGTAGCCAGTCTGGGAGCCAGTGACCGTCCCAGTTCTGTGCCTCCGATAAGAACAGAGCTGGGCTTTACTGCCGCGATACAATCCGCCACAACATCGGTATAGCAGTCCGCCCGGAACCACTTCAGCGCTTCATGCTCATAGACAAATACTTTATGTACGCCGTATTCCAGCAGGATCCTGGCGTTATCCTCCGTCCCTTCTCCTCCGGCGATCACACAGTTTACACGATACCCCACCCTGGGAGCCATTTTCAGGGCTTCGCCGATCAGTTCAAATACAACCGGATGGATTTTTCCCTGTTCCTGCTCCGCAAAGATCAGAAAATCTCTCCATTCTTCTTTATTTACTTCATTGGCCTTCTGCTCAAAACGGATAGCCTTCTCCGGACACTTTCGCACGCAGAGCCCGCACATCCGGCAGCTCTCTCCTACTTCAATCCCGTTTTTTTCAAATTTCAGGGCTCCGAAAGGACAGACATTCACGCATATCCCGCAGAGCGTGCAGGCTTCCGCATCAAAATTCAAAAAATCCATTCTTTCGCCCTCCTCAAATGATCTTCTTTGATATCAGAATATCAAAGAGTTCTTTTGTTTTTTCCTGCGCATTTCCTTCCAGATATACCTGCTTCTCCGATTTTTCCGGCGGGAACATCCGCTCCACTGCCGTAGGAGAGCCGTTCAGTCCGTATCTTGTAAGATCCTGGTCCGGAAGGTCTTCGTAACTTAAAAACCGGACCTTACGGTCCGCTGTCTTTTTCTTCAATATCCAGGAAGGAAGACGGGGAACGCACATATCCTTTTCCACTGTGATCAGACAGGGATAAGGCAGTCTGGAAACCTGAGTCACACTGCCGAGCTTCTGCTGTACGGAGATAGATTTTTCTGTCACTTCTTCGATTTTTGTCACCCATGCCGCATGAGGAATATGCATATGTTCCGCAAGGGCAGGACCTACCTGAGCGGTATCTCCATCTGTAGTCTGCTTTCCGCAGATGATCAGATCTGCCCCTCCCAGAACCTGGATTCCCTGGCGCAGTGTATAGGAAGTACTTAACACATCCGATCCTGCAAATTTACGGTCAGACAGGATCACCGCCTCGTCGGCTCCGCAGGCGTAGGCATCTCTCATCATACTCTCCGCCTGAGGCGGACCCATGGTAAGGACAGTAACCGTTCCTCCCATTTTTTCCTTTAAAAGAAGCGCCGTTTCCAGTGCAAACAGATCATAGGGATTCGTTCTTGCTGCGCTGGAAAGACGCTTCATAGCCCCTGTTTCCGGGTCGATTTCCACATTGGTGCCTGCAGGCACCTGTTTCATGCACACTATGATTTTCATTTGCTCTTTCCTTTTCCACTTTATTTCTCTGTCACATTAAACCAACGAATCTATTATACCATTTTTCGCCGGAAAATGTCCAGAATATTTCATATAAAGGAAAAATTTTCTGCTTTATCCGTTCCACTCAGCCTGTCCCCTATCTTTTCCGGAACTTTGATCAGCCCCAAAAGCCAGAACAGGCTGTATATATAGGAAATGCCGAATATCTGGCCGATCGCCTTGGGGCCGCTGTACTCCGGCGCTTCCAGAATATCTTTTCCGCTTTCCTGCCCACAGGACGGCGGCATTGTCTCTATCCTCTTCAGTACAGTATGAAAAGCCAGAAGAACAGGACTTTTTGTCAGGGTCTTGCTGCCCTCCTTACGGGACACAAGAATTTCTCCGCTGTATTCTCCGTTCTTTTTCCTCTTGATCCTGTATGAAAAGGGCAGGCCGGAAACAGTCCGCAGAGGATAATCCTGGAATGCCAGCACTGCCTCCCACAACAGCCCGTCTACATCTTTGCTTTCTGTCAGGATTCCTATGTGAAGTTCTGCAATCGTTCTCTTTCTCTCCTGTGTCATCTTCAATCCCCCGGCACAAGGGCCTTTATGTGTTTTGTTCTACAATTTCTATATAGAGCGACTTCCTGTATTTCATCAAATTATATCATACAATCCGCTTCTTTTTCTTATATTTTTAGTAAATTTAGAAATTCTATATTTTTCTGCTCCTATATTAAAATCAAAAATATAGAATTTCTAAGTTGGAATATCCTTGTACATCTGCCCAACCTATGATATGATACATTTAGTTTGTCAAACTTTTGACAAAGTTCACAAAACTTTCACTATTATGGAAACGAGGAGAAA
>DWVA01000222.1 GCA_019120475.1 Candidatus Blautia intestinipullorum
TCCGATCAGAAGTCCGTTGGGGCGTTTTTTCATCCCAAGCACTTCTCCAATAGGATCTTCCAGTTCTGCAAGCTGGCGGAGTCCTTCCGACATTCCTTCTATCCTCTCCTTTGTCAGAAGCAGCCTGTCCACCAGGCTCTCCGGCATCTGGTTCTTTCTTCCGTTTTCCACATCCTGTTCATTAGCTTTGATAAGAAGCTCCGCCTTATCTTCCAGTTGTCCGGCAACTGCAAGAAGCACTTCGTTCTTCTTGTTTGTTGAAAGAGAACGAAGCGTCACCTCGGCTTCCTTTGCGTTTTTTCCCATCTTTTCCAGCATTTCATTCATGAAGGCGCCCTCCTTTGACTATACTTTCTGATTCTTTTTCGGATCTGCTCTTTCATCCCGTTTTCTATCCGGAATTCTTTTCACATCTTCCCTTTTCCGGGAAATCTCAGAACTTCTTTTTCTGTTACAATCATTTCCGGGGATATGTCCGTAGGCTCCGACGGCACTGCCGGGAATATCTGAAAATCAAAGGCCACGGCCACTCTTCTGATTCCCGGATGCTTCTCCAGGAACCGGTCGTAAAATCCGCCCCCATAGCCTACCCGGTGTCCGCTTCTGTCAAAGGCCACTCCGGGCATGATCATCAGAGCGTCCTCCCAACTGACAATCTCTCCTTCTTCCGGTTCCGGAATTCCGAAATACCCTGGTTTCAGTTGGCCGAAATCCGTCAGGCGGTAAAAAAACATGTCCTTCCCTTCAACCTTTGGAACTGCCACCGCTTTTCCCGCCTTCCATGCTTCCTCTGTCAGAAACCGTGTCATCACCTCATGGTTATAATCCGCGTACACCAGAATACGGCCGGCTTCCTGAAATTCCACAAGCTCCGTTACCCGCCGCGTGATCTCCCGGCTCCACTTTTCTATATTTTCATCGGAACAGGATTTTCTCAGAGCAAAAACCTGTTTTCTAATGGCTCTTTTTTCTTCCATATTTTTCACCTAGATTTGTAATGCTTCCATCTGCTTCTTTAATATCAATATTATCAAGCTGGGTCCTGAGATTCATGCGGATCGTAGCCAGATACTCTTTTCTCAGCGCAGCCTGCTCTTTTTTTTCCTCTTCTGTAAGTCCCACGCTTTTTGCTTTATGGGCCAGGGTATTGATCCTGTCGATTTTAATATTATCCATAAATTCCTCCTACATCAGTTTTTCGATATAATCGATCAGATAAAATTCTTCTTTTTTATTCTGAACAAAAAGCGTTCCATACCTGCGTCCTTCTATGATCTTATGGATCACATGGAAATCCGCTCCATTGGCGATCACCATATCCGCCCCTGCCGCAGTAGCGATCTCCGCGGCGGTAAGCTTCGTCGCCATGCCGCCGGTTCCCACCTTGCTGACGGAGCCTTTTCCCATACTGAGAAGCTTTTCGTCCAAAGTTTCTACCGTATCAATAAATTCAGCGTCCGGATTGGTATTCGGATCATCTGTAAAAAGCCCGTCAATATCGGAAAGCAGGATCAGAAGATCCGCCCCGATCAGCGCGGCGATCACCGCAGAAAGCGTGTCGTTGTCGCCGAAAGCGTCAAGAAATTCCAGCTCGTAACTGGAGATCGAGTCGTTCTCATTTACCACCGGAATCGCGTCCAGCCGGAGAAGCTCCTCAAAGGTATTTCTGGCATGCATTCTGTTTACATTGTTGACCATTGTATTTTTCGTCATCAATATCTGAGCGGCTGTCTGATTATATTCGGAAAAAAGCTTCTGGTAGATCATCATCAGCCTTGCCTGTCCCACTGCCGAGCAGGCCTGCTTTACCTTCAGCTCCCTGGGCCGTTCTTTAAGTCCCAGTACTGTAGATCCTACAGCCACGGCTCCGGAGGTGACAAGCACCACGTTTTTCCCCTGGTTATGAAGGTCGCTCAGCTCCCGTACAAGGACCTCCACCTTCCTTAAGTCAAGTTTTCCAGTTTCTTTATGGATCAGGGAGGAAGAACCTACCTTGATCACAATGCGCTTTTTATCTTTCAGTAATTCCCGGTAATTCATTGTTGTCTGTCTCTCCATATCTATTCCTGTGCCGCAGATTCCTGCCGGCCGTTTTTATCCCAGTAAGTGATATCTGTGATCCTGTCATCCTGGACGATCTCCACCCAGGTAACGCCGGGATTCAGTTTTACCTCCTGGTTATCCATGGTAATATAGTGTGTGATCCCCCATGGAGAATCCTTCTGCCAGCGGATGTCAATGGCCTTTCCCCTGGTGATGTATTTTCCCATCCCTCCGGAGTTGCCGTTGCCGTCTGTGATCGTGTCGATTTTCTTATAGGTGGTTCCCTCATAGGTGGTTACATCCGAATATTGTACCAGGATATTGTCGCAGGTAAGCTGCTCTCCTGTAAGCTCGTCGATCTGCGGCCCGCCGAACTGAAAACGGCTGTATTTCTTTGTCTCCGGATCATAGACAAACCAAGGATGGTTATTGGTATAATTGTCAAAATGCACCTCGTCTGCTGTCTGCCCGCCCGGAAGGGTGTTCTCCGTTCCTTCCTCTGCAAAAACATAGTGGCCTTCATAATCTTCCTTCAGCTCTCTGCGATATCCCATTTTGTCGATCCCCTGCTGCAGAAGCTCATATGTCGTATAGGCGTTGTGGGGAGCCACCCGGTCGCTGCTTCTGAAATAACAGGTGCTTCCAAGCTTCACTCCGTTCAGGTTGTCGATCAGGTGCTGCTCAAAATACGGCAGGGCAAAGGCCGACTGTCCGTAGTGGGCATAAATAGCGTCAAACTCATTTGCATAGAAAATATAATAATCCCGGCAGCTTCTCACAGAGCCGATCCGCTCCAGATCCCCGTAATCCTCAAAAATTCCCATAAGCCGGGTGATATCTCCCTCTACAGGCGCCTCGTATATTACTCCCGCGCTGGCAATCCCGCTCTGGGGACAGCCTTCCCGGATATTGTTCAGCATAACGGCCACAGGCCGGACGCGCCCTATGGATTCCGGCACATCCAGACCTGTAAGATAACTTTTTACCATAGTTTCTGTTTCCGCCGCCTGCACGGACAGAGGGCATATTCCAAGAAGCAGGGCTGCCGCCGCCGCCAGAATTTTCTTTTTCATATGCGTTTCCCCTTTTTATCTGTTGATCCCCAGCTCCTTAAGAGCCTCCGACTGTTTCTTTTCCATTACGGCCGCCTCTTCAGGCTCCATATGATCGTAGCCCAGAAGATGCAGCATACTGTGCGCAAAAAGGAAGCTGAACTCTCTCTCTGTGCTGTGTCCGTATTCTTCCGCCTGGGAATATACTTTATCTACAGAGATCATTACGTCTCCCAGGAGAAGCTCCCCTGTATCCAGATCAAAATAAATATCTTTGCCCTCCACAAAGGAATAATCCGCCGGAGCAGGGAAGGGGATCATCGGAAAAGACAGCACGTCCGTCGGCGCCCCCACAGAGCGGAACTGGGAATTTACTTTTTTGATTTCTTCGTTGTCCGTCAGTATCAGGTTGACAGACACTTCATACGGGCAGTTTTCAGACTTCAGGATCTGTCCGGCCACCCGGTCCGCCAGTTTCGTATAGTCAATGTCAAGCTCCCTGTCTGTTTCATAATCGATCAGTATTGTCATATATCCTCCTTTTCCGGAAAATCCTACCCCCTCCGGCCGGGTTTTCTCGGCGTTTTCTGCTTCTTTTCATAGGCATCGTACGCCTGTACGATCTGCTGCACCAGAGGATGACGGACCACATCCTTGCTGGTAAGCTGGCAGAATCCGATATCCTCTATTTTTTTCAGAACCTTCATGGCCACGTCCAGCCCTGATACCGCGTCTCTCGGGAGATCCTTCTGGGAAGTATCTCCTGTAATAATGACTTTTGATCCAAAGCCGATTCTTGTAAGGAACATTTTCATCTGTGCCGGAGTGGTGTTCTGCGCCTCATCAAGAATGATAAAGGCATTGTCAAGAGTCCGTCCTCTCATATATGCCAGAGGCGCCACCTCGATCAGTCCTTTTTCCATGTTTTTGGCAAAGCTGTCGGCTCCCATGATCTGATACAGCGCGTCGTAGAGGGGCCTCAGATAAGGATCCACCTTGCTCTGAAGATCCCCGGGAAGAAATCCCAGCTTCTCCCCGGCTTCTATCGCCGGCCTTGTCAGAATGATCCTGCTCACTTCCTCGTTCCGGAAAGCGGTGACCGCCATAGCCATGGCAAGATAAGTTTTTCCAGTACCTGCCGGCCCTATGCCGAAAACGATCATTTTTTTCCGGATCTGCTC
>DWVA01000223.1 GCA_019120475.1 Candidatus Blautia intestinipullorum
TATCCTGATTCCAGATTTTTTCCGCTTCAAAGCTTTCCGCTTCCTCTCTGTCCCTGTTTATCCAGTATTCAAGTACCTTTTCCGGATGCGTATCGCAGTAGATCCAAAGCCCTGCTGCCGCCAGCGCCAAAGCCGTTCCAAAACCCAATAATATTCCCGCGGCAGTTTTTACATATTTTCTGAATCTCCCTCTTTTTTTATCTGAGGCGGACCGCCTCTCCACCTCCGTGGTAATAGCTATCCAGAGATCTCCCCAGAGTTTCCGGGTATTTTCTTTTATATCAGCCATATATACATCTGTAATGGCAAGACCGGAGAGAAGGTTTTCCATACTGAAGTACCTGCCCTGAATATCCACAGACAGCCCTCTCATAAATACCTGCTCCATTTTTTCCGGAACCTTTACATAATCTCCCGGCTCCTTCAGACTGTTCTTCTTTGCTCTGCCGGGAGCCGGCGGAACCTTATGTCCTGTCACCATCTCATACCATACGGCGCAAAGAGCGTAAATGTCGCTCCACGGTCCTATTTTTTCTTTATCCTGGTACTGTTCTACAGGCGCATACCCTTCTTTCAGCTTCTTTTCTCTTCTTGTCCTTCCTTTCTGCAGGGCGGCGCCGAAGTCGATCAGTTTAAGGGAACCGTTTTTGTCAAAAAGAAGATTGTCCGGGCTTATATCTCCATGAAGAATGCCTCTGCTGTGAAGATGCATAAGAGCTTCCATAACCGGCACAAGTATCTCCTCTGCTCTCCCTGCCGAAATCTGGCGGTATTTTTTCAGATATTCCTTCAGACTTCCCCCATCCAGATACTCCATTACCAGGCAGACTTTTCCGTTTTCCAAAAAAGAGTCTTTCCATCTGACTATTCCCGGAATATCCGCCGCTTTTTTCAAAACAGAGGATTCCTCTGAAAAATCTCTATCCGGATACACTTTCACCGCTACAGTACATTTTTCTTCCTCATCATAAGCCAGATATGTAACGCCGAAGGCTCCTTCTCCCAGCGCCACGCCGACCATATATCTGTTTTTCAGCACTGTATAGGGCTTCAGCCATCGCTCTTCCCATTGATATTCCCAGAGGGCTTTTTTACAGAAGGGACATCTTTTCTCTCCCGCGTCCGTTTCTTCCATACAAAAAATGCATCTTCTTTTTTCCATCCTGCTCCCCTGTCGTCCATATGACACGTCCTATTTCATTCTTAGATACTCGGCCAGCTCATCCTGATGACAGTAGGCGTCTTTATAAACCTTATAAAGATAGAAGTTTTCTCCTTTTCCCACCTGCCTGTCCACATATTCCTCCATAACTGAAAAAGGATCGCTGCTTCTGAGAAAGTCTATCACAAACCTGTCAAAACCGATCCCCGGCCGCAGCTGGGCAAAACCGCAGTTCTCCAGGATACGGTTCACACGCATCAGAGTGATCTTGTTATCGTCATTGAGAGAGATCTTCATTTTGACAAACAGGAGAAAACTGATCAGCGTTTCTCTGTTGATATCTCTTTTTCCTGTGATAAATTCACGGAAAAAGTCTTCTCCCGAACGTCCTCTCTGATACAGCTTCGCATCTTTCGCACCGCTGCGGTCATATTCCAGATCCAGTTTTTCCTCTTTCCGGATCTCTTCTTTTTCCCTCTGTTCAAGTTTTTCAAGCCCTGTCTTTTTCTCATCCTCGTCCGGATTGAGTCCGCAGTATCCCAGCGCGTGGGCAATACGGATTTTCAGATTATCCGGCCATTCCTTTACCGGTCCGTAGATTTCAAATACAAGTTCCATCCAGTCTGTGGAAACATAGCCGAAATAAAAATAATTAAATTCGTCAAAGATGCCGCCGGGCGTCAGAGCCGTATTTTCCAGAAGTTCTCTTTTTTCTTCCAGAGTCATTCTTCCCCTGCTCTTTTTTGCGTCTTTTTTAAGCGCTGTAAGAGGTTTGAGGAAGTTCAGTTCCTCAAGGGCGAGACTTTCCAGGTATCCTCTTTCTTCTTTTTCCAGAACGTTTCCATACTGTGCAAGCATCCGCTCTGATGTTTTGCAGCTCTCATAATATTTATCACATTTATTTCGTATATACAGATCCAGATACTTGCAGAAATAATATCTTGCTTTCTCCCTGACCGCGGAAAAATTTTCCACATTGTCATCCATAAAACGGAAAAAATCTTCTTCGGAACGGCTGTCTATAATCTCTTTCTCCATAAAACGCGTAAGCATCTCTGTTTCCAGGTCCTCGCCGGAAGAATTTTTCCGTACATATTCCTCCAGCTGTTTCAGCGTTATTTTTCCCCCGGCGAAAATCTGTCTCTTCGGATCGGCGATCCGGTCATATTTTTCCATATACCGGCGGTAAAGTTCTTTCCAGCTTTCATAATTCATCTGATGGCTGAAGGCGTAGATCAGACCCGCTTCATAAAGGCTTCTGGCATATAGGGTCTCATAACCTTCATCCTCCAGCCTTTCATTGACCTCTTTCAGATCCATCTGCCTGGCAAATCCCTCCGCGAGCACAGCAAGCCTTCCCGGAAGGGGATATTTATCGCTGTCCGCCAGAAAACCTTCCTCCGCATTCAGGAAATTCAAGGTAAGATCTGTTACCATTTCTTCAAAAAGATGACCTTTATTTTTCATTTTTAACTCCTGATCCTTTATATTTAGAAAAAGGAAACCGCCATATGGATACCAAAAGAGCATCCGCGGCAGTTTCCTTTCCTTTTTGCATGACTCCTGTTTTTCAGAAATGAAGCTGTCCCTGAAGCCAGATCACAGCCCGCAGCCTTCTTCCTATCGCCGGTTCTCCCAGCAGATCCTCTCTGTTGATACAGACATCAAACTGCATATTATTGCTTTCGATCGTAAGCTGGACAATCTCCTCTCCTGTCAATACATTCCTGAAAGAATGCAAATCCAGAATTTCTCCCATAATGCTGTACTGATCGCACTGGATTCCATACGGCATAAAATAGGAATCCACAATGGTAAAAATGTCTTCTTTTACAATTCTGTGAGAAAGCATGGAATAAGTGTCCATGTCCTCCATTGTCAGATTCTCCATTGCCTCCTCATCGCCGTTTCTTGCGGCAGCGATAAGATTACTTCTGTTTTTTGTCAGCTCCTTATCTACTTTGACCGCCTCTTTATCCTTCTGTGCCGGAAAAAGGATTCTCCCCTCGCTGGCCAGACCGGATAGGGTCAATGGCTGATGGTTCATATTTCCCTTGTATTTTTCCAGAAGAAACTCCGCTGCGTTCTGAAGATAAAAAATCAAAGTAATTCCGATTCTCAGATCGTCACAGGCCCCGGCATACGATTCCTTGTCCAGGTGTTTCTCTACGGTTACCTGCTCCTGTGTGGTGACTCCCGTACCTCTGAAAAAAGGAAAATAATAATCCACATGAAACCGGTTATCTTCACCGTACTGTCCGCAGACTGTGATTCCAAAATTGCTTCCGTAATTTTTGGAAAACTCGGCAAAAACGCCTTCCGGATAGTCTTCTACTACGGATTTTTCATCATAATTCCTGACAACGTCATGAATGATGCGCTTTATCTCATCTCTGGTTTTCAGCTTTGAAAAACCCACTGACCTCAGATAACTGTGCAAGACAACACCTCCATGCCCTTTCTATTTGCGGGTCTTTTTTTCAATTTTTTTCATTCCGCCCATATAAGGCTGCAATGCTTCCGGAATATTTACAGAACCGTCCGCATTCAAGTTATTCTCCAAAAATGCGATCAGCATTCTCGGAGGTGCCACTACTGTGTTGTTCAGTGTATGCGCCAGATATTTTTTGCCGTCTTTTCCGTTTACACGTATTTTCAGTCGGCGTGCCTGAGCGTCCCCAAGATTGGAGCAGCTTCCTACCTCAAAATATTTTTTCTGTCTTGGAGACCATGCCTCGACATCCACTGATTTCACTTTCAGATCTGCAAGATCGCCGGAACAGCATTCCAGAGTTCTTACCGGAATATCCATAGAGCGGAACAGATCTACTGTGTTCTGCCACAGCTTATCAAACCACATAGGACTCTCCTCCGGTCTGCAGACAACGATCATCTCCTGTTTTTCAAACTGGTGGATACGGTAAACTCCTCTTTCCTCCAGGCCATGTGCTCCTTTTTCCTTACGGAAGCAGGGAGAATAACTGGTAAGCGTCTTCGGAAGCTCTTCCTCCGGGATGATCTGGTCAATAAACTTTCCGATCATGGAATGTTCGCTGGTTCCGATTAGGTACAGATCCTCGCCCTCGATTTTATACATCATGGCATCCATTTCCGCGAAGCTCATAACTCCGGTCACTACATTGCTGCGGATCATAAAAGGAGGAACACAATAAGTAAAACCTCTGTTGATCATAAAATCACGGGCATAGGAGATTACCGCGGAATGAAGTCTGGCGATATCTCCCATAAGATAGTAAAAACCGTTTCCTGCCACTCTTCTCGCACTGTCAAGATCAATACCGTCAAAGCTTTCCATAATATCAGTATGATAGGGGATTTCAAAGTCCGGAACTACCGGCTCTCCAAATCTTTCCACTTCCACATTCTCGCTGTCATCCTTTCCGATAGGAACAGAGGGATCGATGATATTAGGAATTACCATCATATCTTTCAGAAGCTCCGCTTCCACCTCTTTTTCTCTGGCGGAAAGTTCTTCAATACGAGATCCGGAAGCAGCCACCTGTTTTTTGACCTCTTCCGCTTCCTCTCGTTTTCCCTGTCCCATCAGAGCGCCGATCTGCTTGGAGATTTTATTTCTCTCGGCCCGGAGAGCTTCCACTTCCTGTTTGATCTGTCTGTTTTCTTTATCAAGCTCCAGAACCTTATCAACCAGTTCCAGTTTGCTGTCCTGAAACTTATTTCTTATGTTCTGTTTTACGATTTCCGGATTTTCTCTTACAAATTTAATGTCTAACATATACTTCCCTCCTGAAAATTTTATTCTTTTCTGTCTGTTTTATCATTTTTTTCTTTTAATTCATCGTCTGTATTTTCCAGTTCAAGCCCGAAATTTACGGCCTTTCGCAGCGCCTCTACTTCCTCCTGGCTTAGCATCACATAGGATTCTCCCTTTACGATCTCCTTCAGATAAAGGAAACAGTTGTCCCTGCTGTGTACCGCGTTTAATATCAGGCCGGTATTTTCTTTATCAAGCAGCGCCAGGGCAAAACTCAGTTTTCCTCCTACATCATCAAAAGCGTCATATTTTTCCACGCCATACTTGCTGAAAATGATCCTGAAATTTTTTATAATAGAATTGATAGAACGTTCATGATCTTCCTTCGCCTCATAAAGACGGTCAATCTGAGCAAATTTCCTGACGAATCTTTTCTCCAGTGTCTGAGCGTCGCTTCCCTTCATGAACATCTTGTATTTCCGTTCCAGACGGCTCATCCTCATACTCATGCTGACTGCGGAGCCGATCAGTATAAGAACGATAATCAGCAATACAATGATAATAATGCCCGGGTCAATCCCTATATTATCAAAAATCATGCTCATATACCATACTCCTTTTATCTTATAGATTCAAATAAATCTATAATTCTTTCCAGATCGTCTCTGGAATAATATTCAATCTCTATTTTCCCTTTATTATTCTTCTTTCTGCGAATAAATACTCTTGTCCCTGTGATTCCCTTCATTTTTTCTTCCAGGCTCTCATAGACAGCGTCCTCCGCAGTATTGGATACTTTTTCCTTTTTCTTTGAAGGATTCAGTATTTTTCTCACCAGCTCCTCGGTTTCCCGGACGCTTAATTTGTGGTCGAATACTTTCGCCGCCACCATCTCCTGAGTATCCGGATCGGATATTCCCAGTATCGCACGGGCATGGCCTGCTGTGATCATCTCTTCTATTACCATATTCTGAACACGGGGATCCAGTTTCAATAGACGCAGGGAGTTTGTCACCGCTGTTCTGCTTTTTGATACACGTTCCGCGATTTCATCCTGTTTTAAATGAAATTCATCAATAAGACGCTTATACGCCATTGCTTCTTCAACAGGATTCAGATCTTCTCTCTGTATATTTTCTATCAAAGATATTTCTACTGTTTCCTGATTGCTGAATTCTCTTATAATGATCGGAATTTCTTTTATCCCAGCCAGTTTTGCCGCTCTCCAGCGGCGTTCTCCTGCGATGATCTCATAATAGTCCTTTTTATCGGACACAAGAAGCGGCTGCAATACTCCGTACTGTTTTATGGACTCGGATAATTCCAAAAGAGAGTCTTCATCAAACTTTTTTCGCGGCTGCTCACGGTTAGGTTCTACCTTTGAAATCTTTACCATCATCACGCCGCTATTTTTCTCTTCCTTATCCTGAGAAATCAAGCTATTCACCGCATTATCCGCTTTTTTTGTATCCTGATGTTTTGACTGCACTGTTTTTTCAGGGAAAAGAGCGTCTAAGCCTCTTCCCAGACCTGATTTTTTTGCTGCCATCACTCATCCTCCCTGCTTATCACTTCATCTGCCAGCAGTCGATAGCTTTCCGCTCCTGATGATCTTGGATCATAAATATTGATTGGCTGCCCATAGCTTGGAGCCTCTGCAAGTCTGACATTTCTGGGTATGATCGTTTTATATATGTTCTGCTGAAGATTATCCTTTACATTTTCCACCACCTGTAAAGATAGATTTGTGCGGGCGTCATACATAGTGAATACAACACCTTCCATTATCAGATCTTTATTTAATCTGTCTCTTACCAAATCTATTGTATGTATCAACTGGGAAAGTCCTTCCAACGCATAATATTCACACTGAATTGGAACAAGGACAGAAGTAGCTGCTGTCAATGCATTGATTGTAAGCATGTTTAAAGAGGGCGGACAATCCATAATGATATAGTCATAATTATCACGGATCTTCTCTGTGATTTTTCTTAAAATATATTCCTTGTCTTCCACTCCGATTAATTCAATTTCTGCTCCTGACAGGTTTATGTTAGAAGGAATCAAGTCTACATTTTCCACTACATCTTTCAGGATTGTATCCTCTGCTCCTGTTTCTCCTAACAGTAATTCATATAATGTATTTTCTACATTATTTTTATCAACGCCTAATCCACTGGTAGTATTCCCCTGTGGATCCATATCTATTGCCAGTACTTTCTTCCCTTTTTCTGCAAGGCAGGCAGATAAATTAATTGCTGTTGTTGATTTACCAACACCGCCCTTTTGGTTTGCAACTGCTATAATTCTTCCCAAAACATTGCCTCCTTTTAAGGAATTTACGATTAGGTACATTATATCACTTTTATATCTATTGTTCCACACAATGTTTCACGTGAAACATGAAATTTTCCACAGGATTATTGATACTATATAGGCAAATTTCACAGATTATCCAGCAGTAAAAATGAATAACAACATCTATTTACTCTGGATTTTACTTTTCCGTTGCTATCATCATACATCTAATACGCTACTTTTGTTCACTTTATAAAATACAAAAATCTTTATAATAGATGTTGCAAGTCCAAAAAAGTTAAATCACATTCTCTACAAAATGTTTAAATGGAACACTGCTGATAAACTAATTAAAACTATACCGAAGCAGAATTTGCTGCTTTTCGACTTGCAGACTCTCCAACTGCGGGAATTTCAGCGATTTACTGGCAAACGATGGAAGCGTACAGTATGACGTATACTCTAACTGAAGATACGCTGAAATCACACGGTTTGGAGCATATTGCCTCTTGTATACTAACCAGCTATCATTGGAGCTAATGTTTCACGTGAAACATTAGCTCCA
>DWVA01000224.1 GCA_019120475.1 Candidatus Blautia intestinipullorum
GAAGAATTTTTCCCATAGACACAGAAAATTTTACGCTCTCAAAAATACCCAACAGCCTTTCGGGCATGTCGGGTATTTTTTATGAGAATATTTAGCGTGTTGTCCCTTTGTACGTTATATTCAGTCGTTGATCACAACGCCCTTCTGAAGCATGATATTCGCATACAGCGCTTTTTCACTGGTAGAAATAATGCAGTAAGCGGTTTTTGCTTCATCATAGAAAGCGAAACGCTCAATATTTCCTACAACGGCGTCTCCGCGGTCGTCATATTTGCGGATAATGTCTTTATATGTATCCCAGATTGGAGTTTCTACATTATCTCCCGGCATAACTTCCATCAGGTTTACCGGATGTTCTACATAAGTATCCAGCGGGAAAACTTTCAGGATCGCTTCCAGAATTTCTGGAACGCCATGTCCGTCGCAGCGGATCGTAATAGCGTTTTTTCCCATGGATTCTACAGGAAAGTTTCCGTCTGCAATTACAAGACGGTCACTGTGTCCCATCTCACATAAAACTTTTAATAATTCAGGTGATAAAATTTCAGGAATTCCTTTTAACATAATACTTCATACCTCCAATTATGATTTTTGATTTTGTGAAGCCGTTCTTCAGGGCAGTTTCAAATACTGATGAATCCGGCGCAAGCCGGTAAAGAAAACCGCCTTTTTCCTTATATTAAAATTTACCTTATCTGTATTCCTGTTTGCAAGGCAAAATTTTCCTGTGAATGATGAAAATTTTACAGTTGACATACAGGCGGGCAGGAGGTATGATAAAACAAAACAGAAACGTTTCGGTTTCTATAAAACAGAAAATATCCAGCGTCGGTGTACACGATCCGGAGGGCGCTGCCCCTTTGTACATTAACGCTAGAAAAGATTTCAGCACAACCAATCACAGGAGGGAAAAGATTATGCCACTTGTTACGTCAAAAGAAATGTTATTGAAAGCACAGCAGGGAGGATACGCGGTAGGAGCCTTTAACGCGGAGAACATGGAAATGGTAAAGGCGATCATCAGCGCAGCGGAAGAGCTGAGAGCTCCTGTTATGATCCAGACTACGCCGTCTACAGTAAAATACGGAACTGTTGAAACTTATGCGGCGATCGTAGCCGCAGAAGCAGCCAAGGCCACCGTACCTGTCTGCCTGCATCTGGATCATGGCGACAGCTTTGAACTTGCTATGCGCGCTATTCACGCAGGATACACTTCCGTTATGATCGACGGTTCCAAGCTGGGCTTTGAAGAAAACATCGCTCTGACGAAGAAAGTAGCGGATGTGGCGAAAGCTCTGGATATCCCCTGCGAAGCCGAACTTGGAAAAGTAGGCGGAAAAGAGGACGATCTTGAGGCTGAGGCGGATACGAATACCGATCCGGCGGAAGCAAAAGAATTTGCTGAGAGAACTGGAGTGACTTCTCTTGCAGTGGCTATCGGAACAGCTCACGGGTTCTATGTTGGAACGCCGGTGCTGGATAAAGAACGTCTGACAGAGATCCGCAAAGTAGTGGATATACCGCTGGTTCTTCACGGAGCTTCCGGATTAAGCGATGATGACGTACGCGACTGTGTAAAACGCGGTATGTGCAAGGTGAACTTCGCGACGGAACTGCGGGATGCATATTCCAAAGCTGTGAAAGCTACTTTTGCGGAAAAAGAAAATACCATTGACCCGAAGGCATATGGACGTGCGGCGATCCAGGCGGTAAAGGAACTGGTTATGTACCGGATGAAAGTCTGCGGCTGCGACGGAAAGGCAGAATAATAAGATCCTTTTAGGCCGCACATGGCGGGAAATCCTGAAACAACGCAGCAAAGAGTATAAGAGGGAGTGATGAGCTGTGGCGGCGACGATGAAAGATATTGCCCGGAAAACAGGGCTGGGACTTGCCACGATTTCTTCCTATTTTAATGGCGGAAACGTCAGAGAAAAGAACAGGAAGAAGATCGAGGAAGCCATTGAAGAACTTCATTATGAGGTCAATGAAGTAGCCAGAGGACTTAAGACAAACGCTACCAGAACGGTAGGGGTGGTGATCCCGGAGCTGAACAATGTTTTCTGCGCGGAAATTATCACAGAGATGGAAGATATCCTTAGAGGACATGGATACGCGACTATTGTCTGCGACTGCCGCACAGACAGAATGCTGGAGCAGGAAGCGGTAGATTTTCTCAGCAGAAAACGGGTGGACGGTATTATCAACATGCCGGTGGATACAGAAGGCCGCCACCTGAAAAAGTTTTTGAAAACAGGAAAGCCGGTAGTCCTTATCGACCGTAAGATTCAGGGAGCGGCCTGTGACAGCGTTCTTGTGGATAATGAAAAAGCGGCGGAGGACGCCATGGAACTGTTTTTTAAAAACGGGCACAGAAAAGTCGGGATCATCGGAGGCCCCCAGGAGATTTCTACCGCCCAGGAACGTGTCCGGGGATACAAAAAGGCGTATGAAAAAAATGGGATCTCTCTGGAGGAATCCCTGATATGCAGGGAAGACTATACGATACAGGGCGGCGTCCGGGGACTGGAAAAACTGGTGAAAACAAATCCCCGGATGACGGCGGTGTTTGTGACAAACTACGAAATGACTATGGGAGCGGTGATCGGGCTGAATGAACTGGGAATGCGGGTACCGGAGGAAATCTCGGTGATCGGTTTTGACAACCTTCAGTTCGCGAGAGCCTGCAGCCCAAAACTTACTATTGTGGCCCAGCCTACAGTGGAGATCGCCAGAGAAGCCGCAGGACTTATGCTGAAGCGGCTGGAAAGCAGAACCGGAGAAAGTCCGGCGGAATACTGCGAGGAAAAGCTGAGCACAGAGATCATTATGGGAAGGTCAGTCCTCAATATCCGGGAGCAGAATCTGGAATAAATAGTTCAGATGGGAAGTTTTCCCGAAAAAATGAAGAGGTCAGAAGGATGAAATCATATTTACTTGGAATAGATATCGGGACAAGCGCCTGCAAAGTGGCCGTTTTTGACAGAAACGGCAGGGTACTGGCGGCGGAAAACGGCGATTATCCCGTCTATTATCCCCATGAGGGATGGGCGGAACAGAATCCGGAAGAGTGGTGGAAAGCAGTCTGCGGCGCTGTGCGCCGGACAATCGCCTCCGCAGAGATCCGCCCGGAAGACATTGCGGGAGTGGGAATCGACGGACAGAGCTGGTCGGCTATTGCTGTGGATAAAAAAGGCAGAGTCCTTACCAATACGCCGATCTGGATGGATACCAGAGCCCAGAGCATCTGCGACAGACTGAACAGAGAAATCGGGGCAGAAGAGATTTTTCAGGTGGCGGGCAATTCTCTGCAGCCCTCCTATACCACGGCGAAAATCCTCTGGTATAAAGAAAATCTTCCGGAGGTTTATAAAAATACATATAAGATTCTTCAGTCAAACAGTTATATCGCCTATAAGCTGACAGGAGCAATGACCCAGGAGCTTTCACAGGGATACGGCCTTCACTGCTTTGATATGCGCAAAGGAACCTGGGACGAAGAAATGTGCGGACGCCTGGGAATCCCCAGGGAGTTCCTTCCGGAGATCTGCGCCTGTGACGAGATCATAGGTACGGTGACAAAGGAGGCGGCTCTGGAATCCGGCCTGGCGGAGGGAACCCCTGTTGCGGCAGGAGGTCTTGACGCGGCCTGCGGAACACTTGGAGCAGGAGTGATCCATCCCGGAGAAACCCAGGAACAGGGAGGACAGGCCGGAGGAATGAGCATCTGCATTGAAGAATATAAGGCAGATCCCCGTTTAATCCTTGGCTTTCATGTGGTTCCGGGAAAGTGGCTCCTTCAGGGAGGCACTACCGGAGGAGGCGGCGTAATGCGCTGGTTTGAAAGAGAATTTGCGGATTATGAGCGTCTGATGAAAGAACAGACAGGAGTCTCTTCTCTGAACCAGCTTAACGAGATTGCGGAAAAAACGCCTCCGGGCTGTGACGGCCTTGTATTTCTTCCTTATATGGCAGGAGAGCGTTCCCCTATATGGAATCCATATGCAAAAGGCGTGTTTTACGGACTGGATTTTTCCAAGACAAAGGGGCATATGGTACGTGCCTGCATGGAAGGCGTGGCTCTTTCTCTCCGCCATAATCTGGAAACGGCAAAAGAAGCCGGAGCGGAGGCAAAAGTATTAAGAGCTATGGGCGGTTCCGCTAACTCTCTTTTGTGGACGCAGATCAAGGCGGACATTACCGGAAAGACCATTGTGGTTCCGGCCTCCGACACAGCCACTACACTGGGAGCCGCTATGCTGGCGGGAGTAGGAACCGGATTCTACAAGGATTATGAAGAAGCAGTAAAACTTACAGTTTCGGAAACAAGAAAGCATGAGCCAAACGAGGCGAACCGGGCAGTTTACGATAAGACCTATGAGACTTATCTGAAACTTTATGAATCACTGAAGCCTATGATGACACGCAGTTTGTAGCGTCTTTGTACACTGACATAGATACAGCAAAAGAATTTACATGATAAAGAGTAAGAAAGGAGCATCATTATGCATGCAGCAGTAGTAACGGCAAATGAAAAAGTAGAATATCAGGAAATACCGGAGCCTTCGGTGGAAAAAGGCTATGTGAAGATCAAAGTAAAATATTCCGGTATCTGCGGCTCTGATATTCCCCGTGTGCTCAACCACGGCGTACATTTTTATCCCATCGTTCTGGGACATGAGTTTTCCGGCGATGTAGTGGAAGTAGGAGAAGGCGTGACAAAGGTGAAAGTAGGAGACCGTGTATCCGGCGCTCCCCTTGTTCCCTGCATGAAATGCAGCGACTGCCAGAAAGGAAACTACTCTCTCTGCAAACATTACAGCTTCATCGGTTCCAGAGAGCAGGGAAGCAATGCCGATTATGTGGTGGTTCCGGAGCAGAACGCCGTTCCTTTTGACAAATCTGTGCCCTATGATCAGGCCGCGATGTTCGAGCCTTCTACAGTAGCTCTTCACGGACTGTTCCAGAACGATTATCAGGGCGGCGAGTATGTGGCGATCCTGGGCGGCGGAACTGTGGGTATGTTCACGATGCAGTGGGCGAAAATCTTCGGTTCCAGAAAAGTTGTAGTTTTCGATATCAGCCAGGAACGTCTGGCGCTTGCGACACGGCTGGGCGCAGACGCAGTGATCGACACAACGGAAGAAGACTATATGAAGAAAGCCATGGAAATCACAGGAAACCAGGGATATGGCTTTGTCTTTGAAACGGCGGGACAGGTTCCTACCATGCATATGGCTTTTGAGCTTGCGGCAAACAAAGCCCATGTATGCTTTATCGGAACGCCTCATGAGGATCTTAGCTTTACGCCCGCTCAGTGGGAGAATATGAACCGTAAGGAATTTAAGCTTACTGGCTCCTGGATGTCATACAGCGCTCCTTATCCAGGAAAAGAATGGGAACTTACCGCTCATTATTTCGCTACAGGACAGTTAAAATTCGACCCGGGCTTTATTTATAAGAAGATTCCCATGAGCCAGGCGCAGGAGGCGTTCCAGCTCTTCAAGACTCCGGGGCTTGTAAAAGGAAAAATTCTTTTGTCAAACGAGGAAGACTGAAATGATACTTACAGTGACTTTAAACGCCGCTATTGACAAGCGGTATGTGGTGGACGGCTGTAAAATGGGAGAAGTGAACCGGGTAAAAGAATGTACTTACGTTCCGGGCGGAAAAGGGCTGAACGTTTCCAAACCCGCTTCCATTTACGGCGCAGAAGTGGTTGCCACAGGATTTGTAGGAGGACATGCAGGAAACTACATTGAGGACGCCCTGAAACCTTTCGGCATCAAAAGCGCTTTTTACCATGTGGATGGAGAAAGCCGTTCCTGCATCAATATCTGGGATGAGACGAATCATGTGCAGACGGAATTTCTGGAACCGGGCTTTACCCTGACAGAAGAGGATTTCCAGGGATTTGAGGAGAAGTTCAGAACACTTGTAAAGGACGCAGGCGTGGTTGCCATGTCCGGCAGTGTGCCGAAGGGACTGGACGGAACCGCATATCAGAGATTGATCCGTATTGTGAAGGCAGAGGGAAAGCCGGTGATCCTGGACACCAGCGGGAAGCTGCTGGAAATGGGGATTGAAGCGAAACCTACTCTTATCAAGCCAAATATCGACGAGATCCGGATGCTGACAGGAAAATCCTGTGATGATATCAACGATATTATCCAGGCTGCAAAAGCCGTCCATGCAGGCGGTGTGGAGATCGTGGCGGTTTCCCTGGGAGCCGACGGTTCTCTTGCAGTAGGAGAAGAGGGCGTATTCCGCGCGGAAGTGCCGAAAATAGACGCGGTGAATACTGTTGGCTGCGGTGATTCCATGATCGCCGGATTTGCCCTGGGTATCAGCGAGGGGCTTTCTCTTCCGGAAACGCTGAGAAGGGCAAGCGCTATATCCGCTGCCGCGGCTATGCGGGAAGAAACAGGATTTTTTGTGATGGAAGATATGGAGAAACTGCTTCCGCAGATACAGATTACAAAATTATAAATAAAAAGGAGAAAAGTTATGGCAGAATTTATCAATCCGGCCATTGTGCCGAAAGTAACGCTTCCTTCAGGCGAGGAAGTTCCCTGTGTGGGAATGGGAACCTTTGGCTCCGACAGAGTTTCCGCAGAGGATGTATCCGCCGCTGTGGCGGGAGCTATCCGCAGCGGATACCGTATGTTTGACTGCGCGGCCTGCTACGGCAACGAGCACCAGATCGGAGAGGTATTCCGGAAAGCCTTTGACGAAGGCGTAGTGGAAAGAAAAGAGCTTTTCATTATGACAAAGGTATGGAACGATATGCACAGAAAAGTAGAAGAAGCATGCCGCAAGAGCATCCAGGATCTTCAGTGCGACTATGTGGATCTTTATTTTATCCACTGGCCTTTCCCGAACTATCATGCTCCGGGATGCGATGTGACATCCAGAAATCCTGATTCCAGACCGTTCAGCGCAGAAGAGTTTATGGATACCTACCGTCAGTGCGAAGCCCTGGTGGAAAAAGGAGTGATCCGCTACATCGGTATCTCCAATATGACGATTCCGAAGCTGGAGGCAGTTCTTCCTCTGATGAAGATCAAACCGGCGGCCTGCGAACTGGAGCTTCACGTTTGCTTCCAGCAGCAGGAGCTTTACGATTATCTGGTCGCACACAACATCCAGCCTGTAGGCTATATGCCTCTCGGTTCTCCGAGACGTCCGGAGAGAGACATCTGCCCGGAGGATGTAGCGGATCTTGATCTTCCGGAAATGAAAGAGATCGCAGTGGCTCACGGCGGTGTGAATACAGCTCTTATAGCTCTGAAATGGGCGCATCAGAGAGGAGAGATCGCGATTCCCTTCTCTGTACACCATTATGCAGATAATCTGAAATGTGTTACAGAAGATCCGCTGACAGAGGAAGAGATGAAGAAGATAAGCACTCTGGAAAAAGGGAACCGCCTTGTAAAAGGCCAGGTATTCCTCTGGGAGGGTGCGAAGGACTGGCACGATCTCTGGGACGAGGACGGCGTGATCGTAAAATAAGCCGGAAAGAAATGTAAAAACGCGGCTCTTCCCAAATGAAAGAATCCATGATAAAATACACATAAGATGCACAGACAGAAAGGCGCTTCCTGAGGATGCGGCAGCCGCGCATGCTCAGGAAGCGTTTCTTTGATGTTTTCTGATAGGACAATATTTTACGGACTGCGGGGGAAAAGAAAAGAACTGTGCCTGAAAATTACTAACAGGAGACTGTCATAACATGTACCGTATTTTATTAGTAGATGATGAGATTCTTGTAAGAGATGCGATCAAGGAAAATATCGACTGGGAGGGGCTTGGCTGTGAGCTGACGGGAATCTGTGAAAACGGACAGCAGGCTGCGGAGTTTGTAAAGCAGCACCCGGTGGATATTGTGCTGACGGATATCCTTATGCCTTATATGGACGGAATGGAGCTGAGCCATTTTCTGCACGACAACTATCCTGATGTTGTGATCGTTATTTTCAGCGGATTCGGGGAATTTGAGTATGCCAAGAAGGCGATCCAGTACAATGTAAGCGAATACCTTCTGAAGCCGGTAACCGCAATGGAGCTTACCGAAGTCATCAATAAGATGAAAGACAAAGTGGATCAACGCCGCAAAGAAAAAGCAAAAATGGAGAGGCTGACCAGAGCGTCCGAAAGCTACCGCAAAAACGCCCAGATCATCCGGTTCAAAGCAATAGAAGCTGTGGTAAACTGCACAGTAGATGTAAAAACAGGCATGGAGCAGCTTGCCGCCATGGGAATAGAACTGACAGAGGGAAGCTGCCGGGTGGCCATCTTTGATATTGATATTTATTCAGATATCTATCAGGTTGATACAGTGAAAAGGCAGGAGAGCGCTTTGATGGCGTTTGTCCTCTATAATATCAGTGATGAGATCGTAAAAAGAGAGAATGCCGGCATCGCTTACCAGGAGGGGGGAAATCATGTCTGTATCCTTTTCCAGGAAAAATGGGGCCGGGATCGGAATGAAAAGACAAAGGAAATCTGTCGGGAAATCCAGCAGAAGATGCAGGAGGTTATGGGAATCAGCGTTTCTGTTGGAATCGGAAAATGGGTAAGGAGGCCGGAACAGCTTCTGATCTCCCACGATACGGCGGAAAAAGCTATTCAATACCGTTATCTTCTGGGAGAAGGCCTTCTTCTTGATATGGAGGAAATGAAACCGGAGCAGAATATTTCTCTGGAGAAATACCTGAATGATCTTTCAGAGGCTATAAAAGCCGGAGCACAGGAAAATGCCGAAAAAGCCATGAGGGACATTGAAGAGGCGGTCAAAGGCGCCATGGTGGAAAAAAGCAGAGCCTGTATGTATCTTCAGCAGGTGATCCGTACTATCGACCGTATATGTGAAGATGTTTCAGCGGATATGGAGAAGATCCTTAAGGGACGCGACATGCTTTTGCAGCAGGTGACGGAGCAGAAATCTTTCGGACGTGCCTGCGATGTTGTACGGGAATATGTAATGAAAATGTTTAAAATGCTCACGGATATGAACAGCTCCAGCGGCCAGCGCCAGGCGAGAATGGCGGTGGAGTATATCCAGAAGAATTATATGAACCCGAACCTGAGCCTGAACGACATCTGCTCTTATCTGAATATCAGTACCAGTTATTTCAGCACGATCTTTAAGGAAATGACAGGAGAAACCTTTACGGAAGTTCTGATACGCACAAGGATGGAAAAAGCCAAGGAGCTTCTGGAAAATACGATGATGAAGAACTATGAGATCGCGGAAAAGGTGGGATTCTCCGATCCTCATTATTTTGGTATTTCCTTTAAGAAAATGACAGGGATCACGCCTACGGAATATGCCAGGGAGAAACGAAAATGAAAAGGAACAGGCCGGCTGCGGTAATTATGGAGAAATTTAAAAGCATACAGAGCGCGATCTTTGCCGCGGCGTCTATTCTGATCCTTGGGGCTGTGGTGGTCGTTACGATTGTTTCCATGCGTTTTACCCGGAACACGATTTTCGAGAACTCGTCGCTGTATACGCAGACGATCATCCAGCAGATGAACCAGAATATTGATTCCTACATAGATTACATGGAAAACATCGCTTACCTGGTATCCAGCAACGAGGACGTACAGTCCTATCTTTTTGACGATACGGCCGACGCCCAGGCAAGAGAGAGAATTCTGGGGCAGTTTGTGACCATTCTGGAGAGCCGCGGCGATATTCTGAACCTTGGGATTATTGGGACAAACGGCAGGATGCTGATCAATAACGGAAGCGAATCCGTAAATCCTGATCTGGACCTTGATACCCAGAAATGGTATACGGACGCGCTCCACAGCAATTCCAGCGTTTCTCTTACTTCCTCCCATGTGCAGCATATCATCAGCGGGGAAAGACCCTGGGTGATCACTCTGAGCAAGGGAATAAGAAATCCCTCCGGCGGCGGGGAAAAAGAAGGCGTGTTTTTTATTGACCTGAATTATAACGCCATCAGCGCCCTTTGCGATGAAAACATAACCGGAAACCAGGGCTACGCTTTTATTCTGGATCAGGAGGGGAACATTGTCTATCATCCTCAGCAGCAGCAGCTCTATAATGAGCTGCAGACGGAAAATATCGACCTGATCATGGACACGGATTCTGACACGGTTCTCACCGGAAACGGAAACAGCGGGAAACTCTATTCCATTTCCAGGTCAGAAAAAACAGGATGGACGGTAGTGGACTGTGTCAGTGTGAAAGAGCTGCTGAAAAAAAGCAATCAGGCTCAGAGCATTTATGCCCTGACCTCCATTGCCCTTGTCATTGTCGCCTTGTTTTTTTCCAGACTTATCTCCGGAAGCATTACTCTGCCTATCCAGCGCCTGCGGGATTCCATGGCCCGGGTGCAGGAGGGGGATTTTGACGGGCCGGACGTGGAGGTGGACTCCGAAAACGAGATCGGCAGTCTTACCAGATCTTTTAATGTGATGACGCACAGGATCCATGAGCTGATGGAACAGAATGTACGGGATCAGGAAGAAAAAAGAAAAAGCGAGCTGAAGGCTCTTCAGTCCCAGATCAATCCGCATTTTCTCTACAACACACTGGATTCGATCATCTGGATGGCGGAGGGCAAAAAGAATGAGGAAGTTGTCCTTATGACCGCTTCTCTGGCGCGGCTTCTCCGGCAGAGCATCAGCAATGAGGACGAGGTAGTTCCCATCGCCCAGGAGATCGAGTACGCCAGAGGCTACCTGACCATTCAGAAAATGCGCTATAAAGATAAAATGGAGTTTCAGATCGACGTGGATCCTGCTATCCTGCATATCAACCTTATCAAGCTTGTTCTGCAGCCAATCATTGAGAACGCGATCTATCACGGACTGAAATATAAGGAAAGCAAGGGCCTTTTACAGGTAAAGGGCTATATGAAAGATGGAAACGCGGTTCTGCAGGTAATCGATAACGGCGTGGGAATGGACGCCGATACCCTGGCCCATATTTATGACAAGCATAAGGTAAATTATCAGTCAAACGGCGTAGGCGTATATAATGTGCAGAAGCGGCTGCAGCTTTATTATGGAAGCGATTATGGAATCGTGTACGAAAGTGAAGCAGGCAAAGGAACTACTGCCACCATTACCATACCAGGCATACAGGAGGGCACCAGTGAGAAAATATAAAAAATGGATAATCGCAGGGATCCTTGCAGTTCTGGCCGCTGCAGTGTGCACAGGCTTATATGTCAGAAAGGTGCAGCGGGAAAACAAAAGCTACTCTCTGATCTATATTCCGAAAGTAGTGGACGGGACAAACGATTTCTGGACTTCCCTGATCCTCGGCACAGAGATGGCGGCGAAAGAATACCGGGCGGACATTGAGATCATGGCTCCGGAAGATGAAAACGATGTGGAAGGCCAGAACCGGCTTCTGGAAGAAGCCATAGAGAAAAAACCGGACGCCATCCTTTTTTCCCCGTCCAGCTTTACGGAATCAGACAGTCTTCTGAAGAACGCAAAAGATAAAGGGATACATATTGTTTTTGTGGATTCCTATACAGATCAGGACATCCAGGATATCACAGTGGCTACAGACAATCTGGAAGCGGGAGAGCTTCTGGGGAAATTCGCCGCCGGCCTTTTAAAGC
>DWVA01000225.1 GCA_019120475.1 Candidatus Blautia intestinipullorum
AGAGCGATAGACGGGGCTCGAACCCGCGGTCTCGACCTTGGCAAGGTCGCGCGTTACCAACTACGCCACTATCGCAAACCCGCTTTTGGAAGTGTTTTCCTCAGCGACAAGACATACTATATCATAGAGAATTGCGTTTGTCAAATGTTTTTTTGATATTTTTTGAAAAAATTGTTACTATTCATTCTGTATCAGGCGGCTGGGTGATAGTAGCGCAGCACATGCTCCGGATATTTTTGATCGCCGTAGTCCCATGGACCGGCGGCGCTGTATAAAGGATCACTTTCCGCACGGGGCGTATGGCCGCTTGCCATTTCCGCGAAAGCTTCAGAGCTTTTTTCCGACCATGAGGTGATCCCGTGTTCCGACAGATAGGAAAAATATACGTCGGCCCCGAAATTGTATCCCTGCAGGGCAAGTTTTATGCGGCCTGTATCTGAAGGACTTTTTACACCGGCTTTTTCCATGGAGTATTTCAGCTCCTGGATCCCGCATTCGATAGAATAGGAGCTGTCAGTAATCCCGTTGGGAACCTGGGGATAACGGGTATTGTATGCGCCCTCGGAAGACTGCATAACATCCGGTCCGTTTCCGGAGCTTTCCTGCATCATCAGGGCAAGTATCAGATCCACATAATCGGACATGCCGTATTTGGCGGCGGCCTCCTCCACCTGCGGCCGATAGGATTCGCAGGCTGCGTTGACAGTCATCTGTTCCCGAGAGGAACGGCCTGCCCGGAAAACTGCGGAAATCAGCAGAAGGACTGCGAGAAAACATAGGGGGAGGAGCGCCAGAAGCAATTTCTGACGGAATACCTGCTTTTCCCGAAGAAAACGTCTTTGTTCTTTTGTAAGTTCTGTTTGTTTTATCTTTTGTATCTCCATAAGGTTATTGTACAAAGAACCGGCTGTTTTGAAAAGAAAAGATTTTCTTAATTTTTTATTATGAAAGAGAAAACTGAGGAAACGAAAATCTGAAAAAACAATGAACAATCTTCATAAAATTGAAAAAAAACAGGGGATATGCTATGATAAAACAGTCATCAAAAAGAAGACGGGAAATATAGAAAGAGGTGACGTGGACATGCGTTGTCAGCTTGGCGCAGCAATTTTTTGCGCCGCTCTTTTCATCTGCGGAAACCAGGTTTACGGGGCGGTGCCGGATTATGATACAGTTACGGAAGAGGCTGAAAAAGAAAACAGGACACTTCAGACTTTTGAAACGGAAGACGGCAGCGGAGGCACTGTAAAAGTGGCTGCCTGTGAGGAAACGCTGTATGTGACTGCGAAAACCGCCGGTGTTTTCCAGACTCCTTCCGATAGCGGAACTCAGACGGCGGCTCTCGTACTTGGAGACGAAGTTCAGAGAACCGGAGTATGCGATAATGGATGGAGTAAGGTGACTTTTGAAAAAGAGGGCAGCAGGATAAACGGATATATACAGAATCAGATGCTCAGCGAGGACATTCAGATCCAGCCGGTAAACGATGAGGTTGAAGTCAAGACAGACAGCAGCATCCTGGATTTTCCGGGAAGAAAAGACGGAGAGGTAGTCGGAGAGGTGCTGGAGCTGGATGAAGTAAAGCGTACGGGAACTGTAAACGATGTCTGGAGCCGGATCGAGTTTCTGAATACAGACGGAACAGAAGAGACAGGATATATTCCCACAAGCGCGCTGGATCTTCCGGAAAACGTACAGACAGATTCTATTGACGAGAAAGTAAATGCGGGAACTTTACATAAAAGCAGCGGCGAAGGTGTATTTGCAGATGCAGTAGAAGCCGGAGGAACAGTGACGGAAGAAAACGGAGTGCAGATCGGAACCCCGGTTGCTGCTTCTTCAGATGCGAATCTGAAACCTCTGGGAACTTTCCGCATCACCCATTACTGCCCCTGCAGTATCTGCTGCGGCCCATGGGCAAACGGTATTACATCCACCGGCGTGACTGCAACCACCAATCATACGATAGCGGTGGATCCATCCCAGATCCCTTACGGAAGCCAGGTAGTGATCAACGGCCAGGTTTATGTGGCGGAGGACTGCGGCGGCGCCATTAAGACCAACTGTATTGATATTTATGTGGCCACCCATGCAGAGGGAGAAGCAAAGGGCGTATATTATACAGAGGTCTATCTGATCCAGTAAATGTCTTTGAAGAAGGATCTTTCAGAATGGCTGTTCTGAAAGAATAAAAACAGAGAGTCTGACACGGATATCGTGAAGACTCTCTGTTTTTTAGTGTGCCCGGCGGGCACACGTTCTAACGGATGTTTTGTTTCGTTCAGGCGTTTTCGAGAGCCTGGGACAGATCCTTTATGATATCGTCGATATGTTCGATACCTACGGAAAGCCGGATCATTCCCGGAGAAACTCCGGCTTCCGCAAGCTGTTCGTCGTTCATCTGACGGTGGGTGTGGCTGGCGGGATGGAGAACCATGGTTTTGGAAGCCGCTACATGAGTGGCGATATTTGCCATATCAAGGCTGTCCATGAAACGTACGGCTGCTTCCCGTCCGCCCTTCAGTTCAAAGGAAATAACGCCGCAGGAACCGTTGGGAAGATATTTCTTTGCCAGCTCATAATATTTGTTGTCCGGAAGCCCCGGGTAATTTACAGAAGCAACCTTGGGATGAGCTGAAAGGAATTCCGCTGTTTTCTGCGCGTTGAAGCAGTGGCGCTCCATGCGGAGAGGAAGAGTTTCCAGGCCGATATTGAGGATAAAGCAGTTCATAGGGGAAGGGATAGATCCAAGATCTCTCATAAGCTGTGAGGTTGCCTTGGTGATGTACGCTTTTTTGCCGAACTGCTTTGTATAAACGACTCCGTGATAGGATTCATCCGGCTCTGTAAGGCCGTGGTACTTGTGACCGCAGGCGTCCCAGTCAAAGTTTCCGCTGTCTATGATCGCGCCTCCTACCTGAAGGCCGTGACCGTCCATATATTTTGTGGTGGAGTGTGTGACAATGTCAGCGCCCCATTCAAAGGGACGGCAGTTCACCGGAGTTGCAAAGGTGTTGTCAACGATCAGCGGAACCTGGTGTTCATGAGCTACTTTGGCAAATTTTTCAATATCAAGAACAACCAGGGCCGGATTTGCAATGGTTTCTGCAAAAAGAACTTTGGTATTAGGACGGAATGCAGCGGCTATTTCCTCAGCGGAAGCATCCGTGTCAACAAAGGTACAGTCGATTCCAAGTTTTTTTAAGGTAACGTCCAGAAGATTGAAGGTGCCTCCATAGATCGTAGAAGCTGCCACCACATGATCGCCGGCTTCGCAGATATTGAAAACGGCATAGAAATTGGCTGCCTGTCCGGAGGAGGTAAGAAGGGCGGCCACACCGCCTTCCAGAGCCGCGATTTTCGCGGCAACAGCATCATTGGTAGGATTCTGAAGCCTGGTATAGAAATATCCTTCGGCTTTCAGGTCAAAAAGCTGTCCCATTTCATCAGTAGTGTCGTATTTGAAAGTCGTGCTCTGATAAATGGGAAGGGCGCAGGGGTCTCCCTTAGATGGAGTATAGCCTGCATGAAGACATTTTGTTTCCAGTTTTGCGTCATTGATGTTCATATCTAGGGTCCTTTCTTGATGATAATTGCTGCCGGCTGAGAAACTCACCGGGCCATAAGATATATCTTTTCGATATCCTTCATATTTAATTGTTTGAATACGCCGATAGTCCTTGTATCCTCATAGCTGCACTTAAAGGCAAGCTCATGAATTTCCTGATCGCTGAGATCAAGACCGAGCTCATGAAGATTGGTAGGCATCTGGATGGAACGGAAGAAATCCTCCATAGCTTCGATCCCGGCAAGAGCGGTGCTTTCAAAATCCGAGAAACATGGAATGTCAAACACATTCGTAGCGAATTGGGCAAAACGTTCCGGATTTTCCTGATAAACATATCTCGCCCAGCTGCCCCAGACCGCGGCCAGTCCCGCGCCGTGGGCTACGTCGTAAAGTCCTCCAAGCTCATGCTGAAGCTGGTGGCACGCCCAGTCGCCTCCGCCTGTACCGCAGCCGGTAAGCCCGTTATGGGAAAGGCTTCCCGCCCACATAACTTCGGCCCTGGCATTATAGTTTCCCGGTTCCTTCATAAGAATCCTTGCGTTATAGATCACGGTCTGCATAAGAGATTCGCTGATGCTGTCTGTGATCTCCATGGTCTCGATATTTACAAAATAGCGTTCCATCGTATGCATAAGGATATCCACACAGCCGCTTTCTGTCTGATACTGCGGCAGGGAGTACGTGAGCCTGGGATTCAAAAGAGCGAACCGGGGACGGCACAGATCGCTTTTGACGCTGCCGCGCTTCAGCCAGCCGTCTTCATTTGTGATCACACAGGAATTGCTCATTTCACTGCCGGAAGCAGCGATCGTAGGGATCGCAGCCACCGGAAGACATGCCTTCGGAGTTTCCGTTTTCAGAAAGAAATTCCACACGTCTGTCCAGGGATTGGCAACTCCGTAGCCGATGGCCTTGCAGGAATCGATAACGCTTCCGCCGCCTACTGCCAGAAGAAAATCCACTCCTTCTTTTTTACAGAGCTCAATTCCTTCCCGGACTTTGCTGAGACGTGGGT
>DWVA01000226.1 GCA_019120475.1 Candidatus Blautia intestinipullorum
TAAAGTATTTCAGAGATTAAAAAAAGAGGAAGATGCCTGCCCTCCCGGCAAAACATCTTCCCTTTTCTATTTTCTTCTCCGCTCCATTTCTTCTTCCGCTGCCATCTGCGGCACAGGCTTCCCGCTCTTTCTGGCAATCTCCGCTTGCTTCAGATGGAGCCGATCCAGCACAGAAATCCGTCCTCCAATCTTCCGAGGCTTGTTCGGCAGATTATTCATACGCCCATCAATCATGTTGTAATTCTGCTCTTCCGTAATCTCGGCGCTGCGCAGATATTCCCCATTTTCGTAGGCTTTCTGCCAGTTTTCCATCACCGGCTTTTTAGTTTTCTCCGGTTCCGGCTCTTTTGCTGGCGGATGCAGGTACTCCCAAATCTGCTGTTTTACTGTCCCGTCAAAGCCGTGGAAAACATTGTCTGCCACCATATTCCCCGCACTGTCCAGCACCACATTGGTCGCCTGCGCCCCGTAAACGGTGTGTTCCATGAGGAAAAATTCCCGCCCGTCTATGATGATACTGTCATAGGCAAGCCAGCTTCCTTCTTTCCCCTCAATATGAAAATCTGTTGTATCATAGGAAATCAAGGCACTGGAGGAACCCAGGCGGAGAAAACCGGCAAGCACAACAAAGCCTTCTTTTTCCACATAATAGGCTGTGATCTCGCCGCCGCTGTTTAAGACCAGCACATCACTGACGCTTAGGCTGTGGCAGGCAGATCTGCGGGGCGGATGCTCCCCCAGGCTCTTCCGGATCGTGTCCGGCGTATCCCCTTTCTTCATCCGTCCCAGGTAAACCTGTTCATAGTTCGCATACCGCACAGGGATATGCTGCTCCTGTAGCGTTTTATAAGAGCGGTAGCGGATCATCCGGTTTTCCGGGATATTCTTCAGTTGGTACAGGGCAAATTGGTTGATCTCCATCACGCTTCCTCCGCCGGTTCCTGCGCATAGGTTTCCAGATCCATCCCTGAGAACTCCTGATCCGTGAGCTGCTCCATTTTCTTCAGCGTACTGTTGACAAGTGCAAGCATCTCCCCATCTTCGCTGATAAATGGAAGCACCCGGCGGATTTCCTCCATGGTTCCGGTACGGGTATCCTTCTCAAACATAGCCATAACAAAATATTCCTCTTCCTCAAATCGTACTCTCATAACTCCGGTTCTCCTTTCCTGCGCCCCTGGGCTATCTTTTCAGTTTTCTCTCCCTCTTTTTGTACCTGCTGTTCCTGGGCTTTCTGTTTTGCCTGCCTCTCACGCAGCGCCGCAAGGACAGACTGGCGCACCCCGGCAGGCTTCGATGCTTCTGGTTTCTGTACCATATTCCCCGGTCTGTCCTGTCCGCCCGGTTCTGCCGCCGGCTCTGTCTGCACCGGCTCTTTCCTCTGTTGCTCCTCTGCCAGCATTTTCTCCAGGTCTGCCATGGCTTTCTGCACCAGGGGGCTTTCCTGATAATGGGGAACCAGGTCAATCGCATCTTTCGAGATGCTCCCGGCCCGCATCAGTTCATAATCCCCGGCATACATACTCCCGTCCTCCAGCCGGAAGCCGATCCCTTTGATCCCGTTCATCCGCTCCGCCGGGATCTCTTTGTATTTCTGAAAGGCTTCCCTAAGTGTCAGGTTATCGTGATACTCTCCCATCACAGGGAACTCCATGCACTCTGCCACATAGAACGTAATTTTTGCTTCTTCCACCTCCGGCTCATACATAACTTCCGCCCTGCCCGTCTCCTGTGCCTGCTCAATTCTTGTTAATAATTTCTTTGCACTTTCTACATCCTCTGGAAGATCGTCATTCTCCCCCTCGGCAATCTCTGCCACCCATTTCCGTATGGACTCTGCTTCTCCGGAAACAAGATCAGCATAAATCATTTCCACATTTTCTTCCCTGTCCTCAACTGTATCCCGGTATTCATACAGATCAAATTCGTTTAGAAACTGATCAATATCATATGCCAGCTTCTTCAATTCTTTATCATCCAGATATTTCTCCGCATTTTTCATATATTCTTCCATAGTACAGGTTCGATTCTCAGATACTGGGGTAATATCCAGCGGAATCCCTGCAATCGCCATTCCAGCTTTATGAAGGGCCGAGAAAAAATCATCTTCCCGGATATTTCCTGTGTAGAAAAGAACCACATCCAAATCAGAACCATTGTTGTATAATCCCGCTCTTGTGCGGCTGCCATAAACACGGGCAGCGTTTAGTTTTACTTCGTCCGCCAGTCCCATATCCTCAAGCTGTGCCTGTGCGTAACACAACACCGTTTCCTCTATTGCTGAACGGCTCATACCACCCAGCGCTTTTTCTTTTTCTGTTATACCGGAAGTTAGTGGCATTTCTATTTTCCCTTGTATTTCTCGCTGCCCTGCCTCTGTTACTGCCTCCATAAAGTCGTTCCAACAAATCACATGACACTGAGCCAACATAATCTTTTCTTCATTAAGGAGAGCTTCCACCGCCTCTTGAATAGAAATATCCGTGTTCTCATAAGATCCTCCGTCCAGTTCCCGGTATTTCCGGTCATAAAACGTATAATCAAACCAGCCCTCTGCAGTTGTCTGAATATAAAAGTAACCTTTCTTCGATGGAAGTTCATACACGATATTGGTATCTTTATTATCAAGATAAAACTGCGCACGGTTATACGCATCTGCCACTTCATCATTTACCCATTTTCCATCCAATGAAGCCTGTTTCACATCCTCCACATTTTCAATCCCGTTCTCACATTTGAGCAGCGTCATCCTGGAAGTGACAGGCTCCCGGCTTTCCATCCCCAACCGTTTGTCCATGTGGTTTGGTAACAGGTGATACGCCTGGATTGCGTCATCTAGGTTTTCAAAATACTGATATTCCCGCTCTGCTTTGTCACCATAGGCGTCATTCACCACATAGAACTGCTTGATAAACGGCTCTGGCACTTTCTCATAGAGATATTCTGTGACCGCTTCCATAGCGCCATCGTCAAATCCATGCTCCAGATCTTCCGCTACCAGCTTTCCCTCTGCATCCACGATAATCCCTGCCACCGTATCTCCATACTCGTCATGCTCCATCCGGAAAAAAGTCTCTCCAGCGATTTCCTTTATTTCCGCCGTATGCCATGTACCAAAATGTCCATCCACGAAGAAACCTTTTGTCTCCTGACCAATCTGTTCTGTCAATTTTTCTTTCTCTCGTCCATGCTCCCGCATTTCATTTCGGGCAAGACCAATAAAACCGTCCAGGACTGCCGGATGGCTTGTCACCACATAATCAGCATTTAAGTCCATACCCCGGCCGATATTCTCCGGAATTATGAAGCCATCCGCCCATTTCTTTGTCTCTTTTGAGAATCGTCCATCGGCCCTTAGGTGCTGAACCGTACAGGCCAGCACAAAGGACACCCGCTCTGCCCCGTATGTCTCCACCACATCTGCCGCAGCTTCATGTGCCAGATGATACCCGTCAAAGTGGCTGTCAATCGCTTCTTCAATCGCTTTCTTACAGTCCAGATTCAGCTTCCGTGAATCCAGGTAAGCGTCTGCGTTTCTATGTTCCATAGCGTAAGTAAGATCCGACAGATAGAGCGGCGGATATTCTTTTATCTGGCTTTCCAGCAGTTTCTTTCTCTGTGCATCAAATTCCGGAAGCTCCTGATACCCAAAGCTGTCCACATAGTAGGCGGTCAGCTCCTTATCTTTTTTCAGGACGACCACATCACTCACCGACAGGGAATGCCCGGTATAGTCTGCCGGATGGTCTGTATTGAATTTTGTATACAAGGCTTCCAGGGTATCCCCTTCCTGCAGTTCATCTCCGTAAACGAACTGATAATCAGCGCCGTCCACAGTGATGCCCTGTTCCTGCAGGTAAGCCATTCCCATAAAACGATAATCCGTCCCGTCCCTGTCCTCACGGAGCTGATAAATCCCATATCTGTCCTGCGGTTCTTCAAAAAGTGCGTTTTCCTGATGCCGCTGTGCCTCCCGCCGGATTTCCTGCATCCGCTCTACCATCTGGTCAATAAATTCCCCGGACACCCGGCGGATCGTATCCATAGAAGATCGGAGTTCTTTCATATCCCTGTCGCTGCTCCACCCGGCAATATAAGGGAAAGAATATTCTGACGTATCCAGACCGAAATACTGGCAGACCGTATAGGCCACGCTTTCCGCTTCTACTTCCCTTGTCAGCTTATCTTTTTTCTCGCCCATTTCCTCCATAACGTCCCTGTCATGGAGCTTTGCATGGGTAACTTCATGGATACCGGTTTTCATGGTCTGGCTTTCACTCATGCCATTCTGAATCACGATTTCTTTATCTATACTGCTGTAAAATCCCTTTGCCCCGCTCTCAATCTCGTCAAAACGGATCGGTACCGGGGAAATATCCCGGATCGCCTGCATAAATATCTCATAGTTTTCCACACTTCCCATCAGCTCCGGCGTAGCCAGTTCCGGAAGCGGCTCCCCGTCCGTCTGGGATACGTCAAAAACTGTGGTGATCCGAAAGCGTGGGATCGTATATTCCACTTCCTCCATCTCCGGCGTCCCGTTCGGCTTCAGCACCGGCTCCAACGTCGCCGGATCAATCTTCTCCACTTCTTCCTTTTCCCGGATCGGCGCAGGGGCAATGATCTGGATGCCTTTCTCTCCACGCCGCACCTGCCGGTGGAACTTTTTCTGCCATGCCTGATAACCGGCCACTAAAGTTGCATCCGGTTTCTGCAGATGGATCAGGAGCGTATTGTTAAAGCTATAACTGTGGAATTGGGACATGGTTTTTAAATATTCCATGTACATTTCTGATGTGAAAATCTCTTTGACACCCTGTTCCAGCCGCTCCGTGATCTCCTTCATTCTCTGGTTCCTGTCTTTTTCTGCCATACTGCCCTCCTTAAAGCCCCCGCCGCCTGCCACGGCGGGAACGTTCTGCTTTTCTTTCCTTTATAACTGCGGTTCCAGTTTTCTCTCATTTTTCACTATTTTCTGCTGTCCGGCGGCGATCCGCTCCTGGGCTTCTTTCAGTTTTCCAAGCACCGACGGCCTGCGGGGGGTGTCCGCCACAACCGCTTCCTCCGCCACCCTGCCGGCATAGTTCACCGGGCTCCTCGCAAGGTCAGCCGCCACTGTTACATCCTCTGTCCCAAGGGCTTCTGAGGGGCCTTTTTCGTCCATATTTAACAGGGAATTTAACTCTGCCAGCCGCTCCGACTTCTCAGTCAGCTCCTGTTCTTTCTCAAAAGGCTTTGCCACTTCCTCTTTCGCTGTCTCTAGCTGCTGCTGTAAGGTTTCCAGCTTCTGCTGTGTCTCCGCCGCTTTCCTTTCTATGCCGGATAAAGCGTTGCTGATCCTCTGCAGGTTCCCCAGGGCGTCCTTTCCAATCTCCACTTTATAGCTGCACTGGCGTTTCAGCGTCACCATATATTTCTGGTTAAAGCTGTCAAACTCCGCACTCATTTGAAAACCGTAAAATTCCCCGATCTGCCCGGAAGTTTTCACCGCCTTTAGTCCGGCACAGGCAGCGGTCAGCGCTGTCCCGGCCTCTTTCCTGTCAGTGTATTCTTTCCCGCCAACCGTCATGGAAAACTCGTCTTTTTCCCTGCCTTTTTCCAGGAGCGGCTTCACCGCCTGGAAGTCTGCTTTCAGCCCCTCCAGCCGCTCTTTCGCCGCTGTGATCTGCATGGGATAATTCTTCGCTATATCCTCCTCCAGACGGTACTTTTGGCTGGTGTGGTTGGCTTTCATCAGCTTTAACTTGCTCACCTGAATATCCAGATCCATCTTTTCCTTGATATAGGGATTTCCCGTAGCCAGAGCCTTGATCTCCGCATAGGAAAGGGCCGCATCGTCCACATCCTCACAGGCACGGACAGGGCTTTTACTCGTCATGATCTGGCTGATAAACTTCTGCTTATTCTCCAAAATCTGCCACATATAGGCATCGAAGGTGTTTTCCGTCACATACCGGAAGATCTTTACTTTCTTATTCTGGTTTCCCTGCCGGAGAATACGCCCCTCCTGTTGTTCCAGATCTGCCGGTTTCCAGGGACAATCCAAATGATGGAGGGCAATGAGCCTGTCCTGGATATTTGTGCCTGCCCCCAGCTTTGGCGTAGATCCAAGGAGAATGCGCACCTTCCCGGAACGCATCTTTGCGAACAGTTCCGCTTTTTTTGCCTCTGTACCTGCTTCATGGATAAAAGCAATCTCCTCCCTAGGGATGCCTTTTGCCACAAGCTTTTCCCGCACGTCATCATATACATTAAAAGTGCCGTCATTCTTCGGTGTGGAAAGGTCGCAGAAAATAAGCTGGGTAGAGCGGTTCTGTGCGGTTTCCTGCCAGATGTCAAAGGCATTTTTTACACAGCGGTTTACCTTGCTGTCCGGGAAATCCGGGAGCATATCGTTGATGAGCCGCTGATCCAGGGCGCACTTTCGTCCGTCATTGGTGATCTTGAGCATGTTGTCCTCACGGGGCTCCACTAGGCCGGAGCGCACCATCTCCGCCCGGTCAGCAAAGGTACTGACCAGATCTTCCTGCTCTGGACTGGGCTTCAGCACCTCATTGATATACTCCGCTTCCGGCACCGGAAGGTGGAGCATATCCGCTGTCTGAATGTCCGCTGACTCTTTAAACAGAGAAATCAACTCCGGAAGATTAAAAAAACGGGCAAACCGTGTTTTTGCACGGTAGCCCGTCCCTTCCGGCGATAACTCAATCGCCGTCACTGTTTCCCCAAAAGCGGCGGCCCAGGAATCGAAATGCCCCAGCCCCATCGCCTGCAGGGTGTCATATTGTAAGTACCGCATAATGGTGTAAAGCTCATAAGGTAGGAAACGCCACGCCATACTTCCTTTC
>DWVA01000227.1 GCA_019120475.1 Candidatus Blautia intestinipullorum
TTTGATTTTGTTGTATCATAAAAAGGTAAATGACAGAAAGGGGATCAGGCTGTGAGAAAAAGAATGCTCTTCGTATTTAATCCCAAAGCAGGCAAAGGGAAGATCAAGACGCACCTGCTGGAGATTGTAGACATTTTTAATAAGCATGATTATGAAGTGGTGATCCACTGTACGCAGAAACCGAAAGACGCATATGAAATGGCGAAAGAATATGCTCATTCCGTAGATCTTATTGTCTGCAGCGGAGGAGACGGCACTTTGGACGAAGTGGTTACCGGCATCATGGAGCAGAAAAGCACTGTTCCCATCGGCTATATTCCGGCGGGAAGCACCAATGATTTTGCCACCAGCCTGTTTGTGCCGAAAAATATGGTGGAAGCGGCGTCTATGATCATGGAGGAGGAGCTGTATCACTGCGACATCGGAAGGTTCAACAGCCAGACTTTTGCCTATGTGGCGGCTTTCGGACTTTTTACCGATGTTTCTTATGAGACGGACCAGGACCTGAAAAACGTTCTTGGCCATGTGGCTTATATTCTGGAAGGCGTTAAGAGCCTTTTCAATATCAAGTCTTATCACATGAAGGTCGTTACGGAAGAGATGGAAGTGGAGGACGATTTTATTATGGGAATGGTCACCAATTCCAGATCCATCGGGGGCTTTAAGAACCTTACGGGAAAAAACGTGGATATGAACGACGGATTTTTCGAAGTGACGCTTATCACGATGCCAAAGAATCCTCTGGAACTTCAGGAGATCATGACTGCGCTTGTCATGGGAAAAGACAACACAGATCTGGTGCATTCATTTAAGTCAAAAAAGATTGTGATAGAAACTGAAGAAAAAGTACCCTGGACGCTGGACGGAGAGTTCGGAGGCAACCAGACCGCAGTTGAGATTGAAAATATGCATAAGGCTCTGAACCTCTATCTGAAAAGTAAGAAAAACAGCAAATAGCCGGGAGTAAAAAGAACAGAAGAAATCAGCAGCAGAAAACAAAAAATGATAAAAGGAGAACACAGATGTCAGACTATATCAATGTAACGGAAATCTTTGGATGCGATGTATTCAACGACTCTGTCATGCAGGAGAGGCTTCCTAAGAAAGTCTACAAAGAGCTGAAAAAAACCATCGAAGAAGGCAAAGAGCTTACGATGGAGATCGCGGATGTGGTTGCTCATGAGATGAAAGAATGGGCGATCGAAAAGGGGGCCACTCACTACAGCCACTGGTTTCAGCCGTTGACAGGTGTTACCGCAGAAAAGCACGACGCTTTTATTACAGCTCCCATGGACAACGGAAAGGTTTTGATGAGTTTTTCCGGAAAAGAACTGATCAAAGGAGAGCCTGACGCGTCCTCCTTTCCTTCCGGAGGCTTAAGAGCTACTTTTGAAGCAAGAGGCTATACTACATGGGACTGCACCTCGCCGGCTTTTGTACGCCACGATGCCGCAGGCGGCACTCTCTGCATTCCTACCGCTTTCTGTTCCTATACCGGAGAAGCGCTTGACCAGAAAACCCCGCTTCTGAGATCTATGGAAGCTGTCAATACCCAGGCCCTTCGTCTGATCCGCCTGTTTGGAAACACGACATCAAAGAGAGTAACTCCATCTGTAGGAGCAGAACAGGAATACTTCCTGATCGATAAGGAAAAGTGGCTGCAGAGGAAGGATCTGATCTATACAGGACGTACTCTTTTCGGCGCCATGCCGCCCAAAGGACAGGAAATGGACGACCATTATCTCGGCACTATACGCCAGAGAGTTTCCGCGTATATGAAGGAAGTCAATGAAGAGTGCTGGAAGCTGGGCGTTTCCGCAAAGACACAGCACAACGAGGTGGCTCCTGCCCAGCACGAGCTCGCGCCGATCTACGCTCCTGTTAATATTGCCGCGGATCACAATCAGATCATGATGCGTATCCTGAAAAAAGTGGCAAGCCGCCATGGAATGAGATGTTTGCTTCATGAGAAGCCATTTGCAGGTCTGAACGGATCAGGCAAGCATAACAACTGGTCGCTGACCACAGACGATGGGATCAATCTTCTGGATCCGGGAAAAACGCCTCACGAAAACATCCAGTTCCTTCTGGTCCTTACATGTATTCTGAAGGCTGTGGATATTCATGCCGATCTTTTAAGAGAATCAGCGGCAGATGTGGGAAACGACCACCGTCTGGGAGGAAACGAGGCTCCGCCGGCGATTATTTCCGTGTTCCTTGGAGAGCAGTTGGAAGACGTGCTGGAGCAGCTTATCAGCACTGGAACAGCTACCCACAGCAAAAAGGGCAGCAAGCTGGAGACAGGAGTAAAAACCCTTCCTGATTTTATGAAGGACGCCACAGACAGAAACAGAACCTCTCCCTTTGCCTTTACAGGAAATAAATTCGAGTTCCGTATGGTAGGAGCGAGAGATTCCATTTCTTCCTGCAATGTGGTCTTAAATACCATCGTGGCCCAGGCGTTTAAGGAAGCCTGCGACCGTCTGGAGGCGGCGCCGGATTTCGACATGGCAGTTCATGACCTGATCAAGGAATATGCGACGGAACATCAGCGGATCGTATTCAACGGAAACGGCTACGCTCCGGAATGGGAGGAGGAAGCGAAGAGAAGAGGACTTCCAAATCTTCCGGCAATGGTGGACGCTATTCCGGCGCTTACCACAGAGAAAGCCGTAGAGCTTTTTGAGAGCTTTCACGTATTTACCAGGGCGGAACTGGAGTCCAGAGCGGAAATCCAGTATGAGATCTATGCAAAAGCCGTAAATATTGAGGCCAAGACCATGATCGACATCGCTACAAAACAGATCATTCCGGCGGTGATCAAGTATACTACTGTGCTGGCGGATTCTATCAATACTGTCCGGGCGGTGGGAAATATCGATGTCAGCGTACAACTGGATCTTTTGAACCAGTGTTCCGCTCTTCTTAAGGAAACAGACGAAAATATGAACAAACTTTCCCAGGTGACAGAAAAGATCCTTAAGGTGCCGGAAGGACGGGAAAGAGCCGTATACTGCAGAGAAACCGTTGTAAAAGCAATGGAAGAGCTGCGCAGCCCGGTAGACAAGCTGGAAATGCTGGTGGATAAGGAAATGTGGCCGATGCCGTCCTACGGAGATCTGATTTTTGAAGTGTAAGGATCAGGAGAAGAAATGGAAGAACTGAATTTTTTAGAGGAACAAAAGGTATCCCCTGAGCTGATCTCCCAGGTGGAAAAATTCCGCCGGCAGTACGAAGTGCCGGCGGAGGCTGCCGGCCGGGTGGTAAAGCCTGCGATACCTTTTTTTGGAAAGGATATACTGGAAATGGCCATTGCGGGAATCCTTGAGGGGGAAAATCTCCTTCTTACAGGCCCGAAGGCCACGGGAAAAAACGTGCTGGCGGAAAATCTTGCCTATATTTTCAACCGGCCGTCTTATAATGTCTCTTTTCATGTAAATACAAACAGCGGGGATCTGATCGGAACGGATACCTTTGAGGATAATCAGGTGAAGCTCCGGAAAGGAAGCATATACCGGTGCGCGGAATACGGAGGGTTCGGTATTCTGGATGAGATCAATATGGCGAAAAACGATGCGGTTTCCGTTCTTCATGCCACTTTGGATTACCGCCGTTCCATTGACGTGCCCGGATATGATAAAATCGATCTTCATCCGGCGGCGAGATTTATCGGAACGATGAACTACGGATATGCGGGAACAAAGGAACTGAACGAGGCCCTGGTATCCCGTTTTCTGGTGATCGATATGCCGGCCCAGACGGAAGAATCCCTGAAATTTATCTTTAAGAGGATG
>DWVA01000228.1 GCA_019120475.1 Candidatus Blautia intestinipullorum
CGATTCTCCGTTGTTTGTCTTTTCTTTCAGAACCTTCAGTCTTCCCTTCGCTTTGATCACCTCAACCTCAGCGCTGCCGTCTCTCACCGCAAGTCCTGCGGAATCATATCCGCGGTATTCCAATTTTGAAAGACCGTCCAGAAGGATCGGGGCTGCCTGATGGTTTCCTGTAAATCCTACTATTCCACACATTTTACTCTCCTCTTTTCCGCTCCGTTTTTTCTTATAAACAGCAGCTTATCTCTTTTTCATTCTCTTTTCCTGATACCACATAAACAGTTTTTATCATATCACAGAAGTTTTCAAGATTCAATCAGCCCGCCTGCACTTTTTTACTTTATATCGGAAAAGTCAATAAGAGGTACTTACCGCAGAAGGATGGGATTCGTCACCGCGTCCACAGAATCCCCCAGGCGGTACAGACTATAACGGTTTACATTTCCCACTTCCTGATAACCGTACATTTCCATTTCTTTTTTCTGCTCCTCATTCGGAACCTTTACTACCAGGTAATTGCAGAAAGTACGTCTCCCCACAGCAGCTATATTCCGGTAATTCAGTACCGGCGCGTTGATTTCAAGATAGAGCCTTCTGGGGCCCGCTCCATAACCTCCTCTGCCTTCCCGGTTAAACATCATTTGTATAGAAGGATCATATACCCGGACATAAGGACCGATATAATTATCCGCCGCCAGCAGAAAAAGGGCGTCGCCTGCGTCTTTTTTCACCATTTCACAGATTCCGGCCACCTCATCGGGCACCTTCTGGTAATTGTGTACCAGATGATAATTGCCTGCCTGATAAATTCCTTTTCCCGAAATTACGATCAGAACTGCACAGAGAGCCAGAGCAGCAATCTTTGCGGCAGACTTTCTCTCCTTCAAAAATTCTGTCATGGCGAAAGCGATCACCGGAGTAGATGGAACCAGCCAAAGGACCCGCCAGTATACAGTCTCTCCAATACACGCCTGTATGATCTTTGCCGTTACCGGGCAGAAAAACAGAACCAAAGCCGCTGCCAGATACAAGAGAACATATTTGGTGCTTTCCTTTTTTCTCCGGAATATAAGGAGGTACACCACTGCTGCCAGCAAAAGCCAGGGAACAAAGCTGTCTCCCCAGTAATTATTCCAGAATCCGATTATCTCTTTTATGAATTCTTTCATCTTTGCGCTCCTCCCTCACAGACTGATATATAAAATTCCCAGAAGTATTGACGGAAGACAGCACATAAGTCCCAGCAGGACTCTTTTCCACTTTCTCGTCAAAAGAAGACAAACCGCCAGAAAACAGCCTGTCATCAGCGGAGCCAGGATAATTCCCATGGAGGAAAGGAGACAGCAGCTTATATTTGCCAGGATCAAAAGAAACCAGGGATGGGAGGGTTCTTTTTCCAGCAGGATGGAAATACACAGGTAAAACAGCAGCGGAAGAAAGGCTGCTGCCAGAAGAGCTTTCCCCTGCCACAGCCTTACCATCTGGAAATTTCCCGCATTATATACAGAATATCCGGAAAAGCTGCACAGCAGCGCTGCCAGGAAAAGATAGATTCCCTGGGCTTTTTTGTCATTTCGGAACCATTTTCCTGCAAGACAGTACTGTACCATATATGCTATGGGAAGAAAGATTAACGGAAAAAACACATGAGCCATAATGGAAGGATGCAGCCCGCCGCTTAACTGACTGACCACCGCCAGAAAGACAGGAAAAGGCGACAGCACATATCGTCTTGGCAGCGCCACATATTCCCGTCCGGTATATGGATTCACCTCAAAGATCGTATCCGTGTACACATCTGTTGTGGCCGCTCCCACATAAAAACAGTCGTCCGCGTCCGCATGGGCCAGCACAGTACACATGATTACCTGGAGCACGATCAGCAGTACTGCCAGACAGAAATAGAAATTCCAGTGTATTCTTTTTTCATGCAGTCCAAAAAGAGCCTTCTTATTTTTCATGCAGAAGATTCCCCAAACCGCCAGAACAACTGCCGCGGCCCCGTAGCTGGCAGTCAGCACATGAAGAGGCATCTGCAGCCATGTCATTGGCAGCGTAAGAATTTCCATCAAAGAAAAAAGCGCCAGGTATCCCGCAAGCATCGTTTCCGCAATATTCCCGCGCTGTTTTTTTCCTAAAAACGGGACGCCGGCAAAGGCTGGCACCGCCGCCAGCCAGAATATTGCCAGAATCCCTTTTATCAGCATTCCCATATCAGTTCTCCGAATCTTTTTTAAGTATACCGAAAGCAATCTTTTCCGGTGTAACAGGAAGTTCCCGGGCTCTCACTCCCGTTGCGTTATATACCGCCTCGGTGATGGCCGGACAGGGAGTATCGATCACCAGCTCTCCTACTGACTTTGCGCCAAAAGGTCCGGACGGCTCATAACTTCCGCAGATTTCCACACGGATATCTCCGATGTCAAGACGGGACGGAATTTTATACTGCATAAAGGAATTATTCCGGATCACGCCCTTGTCGCTGTACTGAACATCCTCATAGAGGGCCATTCCGATTCCCTGGGCGATTCCTCCCTCTGTCTGGACCCGCACAAGATTAGGATTGATAGGGGTTCCGCAGTCCACCACTGCCACATAATCCACAACTTTCGCGCTTCCCGTCTCTTTATCCACTTCCACTTCAGCCATGCCTACCATGAAAGGCGGCGGGGAAATTGGAGAAGAAAATGTTCTTGTAACCTGAAGTTCCTGATTATTTCCGCAGGTTCCCTTAACGGCAATTTCTTTCAGAGATACCTTTTTGTCTCTGCAGTATACAAATTCGCCGTCAAAATCCACCTTGTCCGGCTCTGTATCCAGCATCTGCGCACCAAGAGCGCAGATTTTCTCTCTCAGCTCCGTACATGCATGGACTACTGCCATTCCAGTAGCGTAAGTGGTGGCGGAGGCGTAAGAACCGGAATCATAAGGTGAAATATCGGTATCTACACCGAACACCACAATATTTTCCATAGGAGTTTCCATACAGTCGGCTGCCATCTGAGCAAGAATGGTGTCGCATCCTGTACCCATATCGGCGCATCCCAGGCCCAGCGTGTAGGAACCGTCCTCATTAAGCTTCATATCTGCTCCTCCCACGTCCACGCCTGCAATGGATGAGCCCTGCATAGCCATAGCTACGCCGACGCCCCGGACTTTCCCGTTTCCCATATCGCGGCAGGGATACTTTTCATCCCAATTCATCATTGCCTTGGCCCGTTCCATACACTGATCCATTGTACAGCTCTCGGCTGTGTCGCAGTCACCGTAGGCAGGAAGAGGGCCGCCCTGAACAGGCATATTCAATTCCCTTATCTTCACAGGAT
>DWVA01000229.1 GCA_019120475.1 Candidatus Blautia intestinipullorum
TTTGTGGAAAGCGCTCCCGGCAGGGGATCCGTTTTTACCATATCTTTTCTTACAGATCTGTAAGCTGCGTTTTCACCGGAATGTAAGCCTGAATTGGTATTCTATAACTACAGTTTTCCCGGAAATGGAGATGCGGATCTGTAAAGATACAGCCAGATGCATATGGAAATTTCCGCATTGCTGAAAAAAGAAAGGATGTGAACGAATTGCAGTTGGTAAAAGTCGATCATCTATGTAAAACTTACGGAACAGGCGAAGCGCAGGTGGAGGCTCTGAAAAACGCCTTCTTTACCCTGGAAAAAGGAGAGTTTGCCGCTGTAATAGGAGAGTCCGGATCCGGAAAAAGCACTCTCTTAAACTGTATCGGAGGTCTGGATACCCCTACCTCCGGAAAGGTATGGCTCAACGGCCAGGATCTTTTTTCCATGTCTGAAGAAAAAAGAACTATTTTCCGAAGACGCAGCATTGGATTTGTTTTCCAGTCTTTTCAGCTTATACCGGAGCTGAATGTAGAACAGAACATTATTTTTCCGCTGCTTCTGGATTACAAAAAGCCGGATCAGGAAAAAGTAGAAGAGCTTCTGGAGATTCTTGGTCTGAAAGACAGAAGGAATCATCTGCCCTGCCAGCTTTCCGGAGGTCAGCAGCAGCGGGTTGCCATCGGCCGCGCTCTTATCACCCGGCCTGTTCTTGTACTGGCAGACGAGCCTACCGGAAATCTTGACTCCAACAGCAGCAAGGATGTGATGGAGCTGCTGCATCAGGCGTCCCGGCGCTATCAGCAGACAATTCTGATGATCACTCATAATCAGAATCTGATTTCTTCCGTGGATCATGTTTTCCGGGTCCACGACGGAGTTCTCAGTGATCTGGGAGGTGCGTATGTATGAAATCTTATCTTGACCTTGTTTCCCTTTCATCAAAAGTAAACCGGAAAAAAAGCAGACTTACCAGGATCTGCATTGTTCTTGCCGTGTTTCTGGTATCTTCTATTTTCGGAATGGCGGATATGGAGATCCGCTGCCAGAAGGCAATGGCTATACAGGACGATGGAGCCTGGCATGCGGCATTCCGCAATATCACAGCGGAACAGGCAGCCTTTATTTCTTCCCGTCCAGAAGTAGAAGCAGGCTCTTTTTACGCATGTATGAATTACCGTTTGGATCAGGATTATTCCATTGAAGGAAAAAAAGCCGCTGTCTGCGGTTTTGACGAAAGTTTTCTTGATCTGTATCCGGCTGCAGCCCTCCAAGAAGGACATTTCCCGCAAAAGGCAGATGAAGCGGCAGTTACGCAAAGCGTCCAGAAACAATTAAAGCTTCATGTGGGCGATCAGCTGAAGCTGTCTACTCCTGATCAAGGTATTCTTACTTATACCATCACTGGTTTTACCGGAGACACTTCCCTGATGACCAAATGGGATGCTTTTGGAGTTTTTCTGAACAGGGAAGGATATCTCCGCAGTTTCGCCTCGGAAACTTTGGCCGAAGATTTTGTTTACTATGTCGCTTTTAAACCCTTTTGTCCAATACAGAAAACACTTGACGACATATGCACACAGCTTGCGATTCCCGAAACACAGGTTTCCCAGAATACCAAACTTCTCGGACTGATGCTTCAGTCTGACAACGATTTTATTCTCAAGCTTTATCTCAGCGCTGTTGTCCTTGTGGTACTGGTAATCATTTCCGGAGTTCTGATGATCGCCAACAGCCTTCACACCATGGTGGCAAGAAGAACAGAGTTTTTCGGTATGCTCCGGTGTCTTGGAGCCTGTCCCAAACAGATTGTGCGCTATGTCCGTATGGAAGCTCTGTGCTGGTGCAGGATCTCCATTCCTGTCGGACTTGGGATTTCCGTGGTTATGATCTGGGGACTCTGCGGCGTCCTCCGCTATCTCAGTCCCTCATATTTTGCCGGCATGCCGTTATTCCGTATAAGCTGGATCGGGCTTGTTTCCGGAGCCGCTGTAGGACTTCTTACCGTTCTTCTTGCAGCACGCTCTCCGGCAAAAAAAGCCTCCCGCGTGTCTCCTCTCACTGCAGTTTCCGGTAATGCCGGAACCGTCATGGAAATGAAAAAAGCTGCCAGAGGCCGTTTTCTGAAAATACCTGCGGCGCTTGGCGTCCATCATGCCTGCGGCAGCAAAAAAAATCTGCTTTTTATGTCCGGCTCCTATGCGTTCAGTATTATTCTTTTCCTTGCGTTCACCACAGCGGTAGATTTCATGCATCACGGTCTCACTCCCCTGCGGCCCTATACGCCTGATCTTTCTATCTACAGTGAAGGCGGCAGTCCGGCGGTTTCAGAAGAGATTGTCGATAAAGTAAAAGAAAATCCTGCGGTAAAAAAGAGTTACGGACGGCTTTACTCTGACTCCGTAATACTCCGCCAACAGGATAAAACCAGAAAAATACACATGATTTCATATGAATCCCTCCAGTTTCAATGGGCCCGAAAATCTCTTGTAGACGGCAGTCTCAAAGAAGCAGAAGAAGGAAAAGGCGTACTGATTGATTTTCCCGCCTCTCAGTACCTTGCTGCGGGAGAAGAGATTACGCTGGAAACAGCGAAGGGTTCTGTTTCCGTTCCGGTGACAGGTGTTCTCTCTGACACTCCCTTTAACAGCAGTACCGGAATCGTTATTTGTTCTGAAGAGCTTTTTTCAGAAATTACCGGAATACAGGACTATGCAGTGCTTGATATCCAGCTAAACCGCAAGGTATCTGAGCAGGATATTGATGAGCTGAGAAATCTTGCGGGAACTTCTCTGGCATTTTCCGACCAAAGGGCGGATAACCAGGAGGTGCGCAGCACTTATTTCGCTTTTGCGCTTTTTATCTATGGTTTTCTCTTTATCATCGCCCTGATCGCAGTATTTCATATCATTAACAGTATCGGCATGAGTGTTTCTGCCAGAATGCCGCTGTTCGGCGCCATGCGGGCCGTAGGTATGACAGTAAGACAGCTTGTCTGTATGATCATAAGCGAGGCTGCGGTATATGTCGGGGGAGGCATTTTCCTGGGGCTGCTGGCCGGACTTCCTGTAAATTATGTGCTGTATTCCAGCATGATCACTTCCCATTGGGGCGATCCCTGGAAACTACCCGTTTCCTCCCTGTCCGTTATCGTGATTCTTACTTTGGCATCCCTTCTGCCGGCTATAGCGGAACCAACAAAAAGAATCCGTGAGATGTCTGTTGTAGATACTATCCATGAGCAGTAAAAAACTCAAACATTTCTCCGGATGCGGACAGTCTCCGCATCCGTAAAAAAAGAGACTGTAATAAGAGAAAATATCCTTAGGCTATGAATATATTCTTTATTACAGTCTTCTTTTCATTTTTCCATGTATTCCTCTTTTGCCAGTCTTTCCAACGTATCTCCGGCAATCCGATAAACCGTCCAGTCCTTCATTGGTTCTGCTCCAAGGGACAGATAAAAATCAATGCTGGGCTTATTCCAGTCAAGACACCACCATTCCAGTCTGCCGCATTTCCTCTCCACCGCAATAGAAGCCAGCTTCTTTAAAATCGCTTTTCCATATCCTTTTCCCCTATATTCCGGCAGTACAAACAAATCCTCCAGATAAATTCCCGCACGTCCCAGAAAAGTAGAAAAATTATGGAAAAATAACGCGAAACCGATCTCTTTTCCGTCTGACATTGCAAAAAGCACTTCCGCTTTCTTTTTGTCAAAAATCCATTCCTCAAGAGTTTTTTCGTCCGCTACAACCTCATCAAGCATTTCCTCATATTCTGCCAGAGCTTTTATAAAAGCAAGGATCAGCGGCGTATCCTTCCTTTCTGCGTATCTGAAATCCAGTTCTTTTTTCATCATGCATTCTGTCCTTTTCTTTCGTAAAACAAAAAAGCCTTGAAGATCAAGACTTTTTAAGAGGTGCCACCCGGATTTGAACCGGGGATAGAGGTGTTGCAGACCTTTGCCTTACCACTTGGCTATGGCACCATATACTATATTGTATGCTTTTCCCGAAAGGGAAATGACTCCAAGGGGATTTGAACCCCTGTTACCGCCGTGAAAGGGCGGTGTCTTAACCGCTTGACCATGGAGCCAATCTCTTTTGTTCAGGCTTCATGCCCTAACTCCCCCTGTTGGACTCGAACCAACGACACTGCGGTTAACA
>DWVA01000230.1 GCA_019120475.1 Candidatus Blautia intestinipullorum
TGCAGCAGTAAAAATGCGGAAGCAAAATTCATAGGAGAGCGCGAAGAGGAGCTTGGAAAGATCTCCGCTTCTGCGCGGAGATTTTTTAAGGGAGAATATCTTCAGACCGCATTCGTACCTGAGGAGGACAAAATTCTTCTCCTGGTGGGAACTGGAAAGAAAAAAAGAGAAAGCGTACATCTGAAAGAATTGGGCGCGGCAGCGGCAAAAGCTTTTCTGGACGCCGGAATTTACGATTTCTCACTGGATGTATCCGGCATCCTGAAGGAATATGGCTTAAACGCTTTAGGCCATGTGACGGAGGGAGCCGTTCTTGGAACTTATAAGCAGAAGCAGTTTAAAAAAGCAGAAGATAAGGAATATCATATAGAAATCTCCGGCGTTTCCGAAAAAGATTATCAGGAAGCAGAAAAAATCTTAAAGGATACGCTTGTTGTGGCAGAGGGCATCTGGTTTGCAAGGGATATGGTAAACCTTCCGGGAAACCGTCTGCGTCCTTCTGACTTTGCAGAGCAGATCCTGGAATTTGTAAAAGACACAGATATTGAAGCGGAAGTCCTGGACAGAGAAAAACTGAAAGAGAAAGGCTTTGAAGCTCTTCTTGGAGTAGGGGACAGCAGCGAATTTCCTCCCTGTCTGACGGTTCTCCGTTATAAAGGCGATCCGGAAAATGAAAAGATCACTGCTCTTGTAGGAAAAGGAGTAACCTGCGATACAGGCGGATACTGTCTGAAACCGGCAGACTCCATGCTGGGAATCAAGGGAGATATGGCGGGAGGAGCCGCCGTTGCGGGAGCAATTTACGCTTTGGCGAAGAATCAGGTAAAAGTAAACGCGGTTGCAGTGATTCCTATGTGTGAAAACCGTATTTCCGACGGAAGTCTTCTCCCGGGGGACGTGATAGGTTCTTATTCCGGAAAGATTATCGAGATCGCAAATACGGACGCGGAAGGAAGACTGATCCTGGCAGACGCGGTTTCCTATGCAGTACGTGAGGAAAAAGCTGCGGAGGTTCTGGATATCGCTACGTTGACAGGCGCTGTAGTCAATATGTTCGGATTTACTGTAGCGGGAATTGTCAGTGACAGCGACGAGCTGTTCAGGCGTTTCCGTCAGGGATATACTTGTGCGGGAGAAAGATACTGGAGGATTCCTTTCTATGAGGAACATGAAAAAATGATCGAGAGCAAGATCGCTGATGTCCGCAATATGAGCAGCGGCGGCTGCGGAACTGTTACTGCGGGACTTTTTATCCGTGAATTCGCAGAAAAGAAGCCGTGGATCCATCTGGATATTGCGGGAACTGCCTGGGTAAACGAACCTATTTTTGCTTTTCAGTCTGCCGGAGCGACAGGAGCGGGAGTGTCTTCCATATACCGTTTCCTGTGTGAGAAGTAGCAGAATTTGCAGAAGGAGAAAGGAAAAGAGATGGACAACTTTATATTAGAAGCCTGTGTGGATTCTGTGGAATCCGCTATGGCTGCGGTAAGAGGGGGAGCTACCCGTCTGGAATTATGCGGAAGCCTTGTAATTGGCGGAACAACGCCGAATCCCTGGCTTTTTAAGGAAATACGCCGACTTTCGGATATCCGGATACATGCCCTTATCCGTCCGAGATTTGGTGATTTCTGTTATACAGATGAGGAATTTATCCTGATAAAAGAGGCCGTAAAGGAATACCGCCGTCTGGGAGCTGAAGGAGTCGTGATCGGAAATCTCAATCCTGACGGTACGTTAAATATGGAGCAGATGAAGATTCTGATGGAGGAAGCGGGAGATATGTCCGTAACGCTTCACAGAGCTTTTGATGTCTGCGCGGATCCTTATGAAACAATGGAACAGGCAATTTCGCTTGGTATTGATACGATCCTTACATCCGGGCAGAAAAACGTCTGCTCTCTTGGAACAGATCTTCTGCGCAATCTGGTAGAAAAAAGCGCCGGAAGAATTGTGATCCAGGTGGGAAGCGGAGTAAATGCGGATGTGATCCGGGAAGTATATCCGAAAACACATGCCACGGCTTACCATATGTCCGGAAAGGTAACGCTGGACAGTTCTATGATTTACCGTAAGGAAGGCGTAAATATGGGCCTTCCGTCTATCAGCGAGTATGAGATATGGAGGACAGATGAAAATGCTGTCCGCAAAGCCAGAGAGGTTCTGGAAAAACTTTAGGGAGAACAGGATATGGGAGAATTTCTGAAAGAAAACCGGGAACGAATTATACTGGGATATGAAAAAACTGCTGAAGAGCTTCCGGAGGTATTTAAAGAGATCAGCAAAAAGCTGGAAGAGCTGGACGACGAAACTGCTCTGGCTGTGAAATATCTCTATATGACAATGCCCTTCAGCGATATAGGAAATTATTCTTTTGAAGTTTATCTGGATTATGCGGAAAATGGAGTAAGCCTCTGGAGAGAATCAGAAGCGGTCAGAAACCTGCCGGAGCTTCTGTATCTGAACTATGTGCTGTATCACAGGGTAAATGAGGAGGAGATCGCTCCCTGCCGGAAGCTGTTCAGGTCAGAAATCCATAAGTTCATGCAGGAAAAGGGAGAGACAGGACTTTTGGAGACAGGAAACCGGAAAGACGCCGCTATAGAAGTAAATTACTGGTGCGCCCAGGAGGCCACTTATCACTGTACAGACGACAGAACGCTGTCTGCGCTTACCGTATACAGAAGAGGAAATGGACGCTGCGGGGAAGAATCGGTGTTTACGGTAAATGCCATGAGAAGTATCGGAATCCCCGCAAGACAGGTATATGCGCCGAAATGGTCCCACTGTGACGACAACCATGCATGGGTGGAAATCTGGGATCAGGGAAAATGGTATTTTCTCGGAGCCTGTGAACCTCTGCTCCTCAATAACGGCTGGTTTACCAATGCCGCGTCCAGGGCAATGATGGTTCATTCCAGATGGTTTGATCCGGCTGTTTCAGGAGAAGAGGAAATCGGAAAAGAAGGCATGGTCACTATGCTGAACGAGCTTTCCAGATATGCCGAGACAGCGGAAATAACAATAGAAGTTCTGGATAAGGAGGGAAATCCTTTAAAAGGAGCGGAGGTTTCTTTCCAGGTATTGAATTATTCGGAATTTTCTCCTGTGGCTTCTGCTGAAACAGATAAAAACGGATGCTGCAGGATCACTACAGGAAAGGGAAGTCTGGCAGTACAGATTTCATGGGAAGACTGGTGGACCTGTATTTTTGCCGATACGAGAGTGCAGAATAAATACACTGTGACAGTGGGAGAAAACCAGATTCAGGAAGGAAAGTGGATAGAGACAGATATGACAGCTCCTGTGGATACTCCTGTGAATCCTTCCAACATATCTCCAGAGGAAAAAGCTCTGAGAGATACACGTCTGAAGGAAGCCGCTGCCAGAAGAACGTCAAAGACAGAAAACTGGAAAAATCCGGAATGCGGGAAATTTTTAAGAGGAGAAGCAGGAGAGGACGCTTCAGACGGGGATACTTCCGGAATCCTGAGACAGGAAATGCTGGAAGTTCTTACAGAAAAGGATCAGACGGATCTGAAAGCGGATATCCTGGAAGAACACTTGAAATATTCTCTTCCCTATGAAGAAAATACAGAACATTCTCTGTTTGTATCCTGTATCCTGAACCCGAGAATCGACGACGAGGTTCTGATGAAATACAGAGAAGCTGTGGAGATGGGATTTTCTGAAGAGGAAAAGAAGAAGTTCAGGGAAGATCCTTCTTCCATATGGAATACGGTGGAGAAAAAGATTATTTCTCTGCCGGAAAGAGAGAGGGAGAGCGTGATCACAACTCCGCTGGGATGCCTGAAAACAGGAGTAGGAAGCCTGCGTTCAAAAAAAATCCTTGCGGTGGCTGTGGCGAGAACTCTTGGAATCCCTGCAAGACTGAATCCGGAGGATCGCTCTGCAGAATACTGGAAAGAGGGAGCCTTTGTTCCCATGGCGCCGGAAATTGAGAAAAACTGTTTCCTTTATATCACTTCAGGAGACGATACTCAGTGGAAATATTTCCAGAACTGGACTATCGGAAAGCTGGAAAAAGGAAAATTTGTTTCCCTTCGTCTGAAGGATTCTCTCTGGAAAGACGGGACTTTGAAGCTGGAACTGGAAGAGGGATGTTACCGGGCGGTGACTTCCAACAGACTGCCAAACGGAAATATTTTTGCCAACGTATTTTATTTTTCCATAAAGAAGGGAGAAGAAAAAAGAATTTCTCTTCTTCTTCGCAAAGCGGATCTGAAAGATATGCTGGAAAATATCAGCCTTCCTGAATTTGAACTGGGAAAGGATGAAAACTGGGCGGAAACTGTCAAAGCTTCAGCGCTGACGGAAGAAGGAAAGCATATCTTCTTATTCCTGGAGGAAAGCAAAGAGCCGACGGAACATATACTGAATGAAATGATGGAGCAGAGAGAGGCATTTGAGTCTCTTGGACAGAAGATCATCTTTGTAGTGAGAAGCCGGGAGGCTTTAAAGGATCCCACCATCAGAAAAGCGCTTTCACAGCTTCCGGAGGTACAGATTTATTACGGAAACTTTGAGGAACAGATCGAACTTCTGGGAAGAAGGATGTATGTGGATCATGAAAAACTTCCGCTTATCATTGTTACCAGCGGAAAGATGAACGGCATCTATGCTGCCAGCGGATATAATGTGGGAACAGGAGATATGCTTCTTCGTCTGATGTAGGAGTTCTCTTCTGTTCTTCGGTGGAAAACACCGGGAAAGATGTGTTATAATTTATATAACCAAAATGAAAAAGGGGGATATGGAAATTATGAAAATTTACTGCGGAAAAGATTACAAGGAGATGAGCCGTATTGCGGCCAATATTATCTCAGCCCAGGTGATCCTGAAACCGGATTGTGTTCTGGGATTGGCAACAGGTTCTACGCCGGTAGGAACTTACCAGCAGCTTGTAGAGTGGTATAAAAAGGGAGATCTTGATTTTTCCAAGGTAACCAGCGTAAACCTTGACGAGTATAAAGGACTTTCCGGAGACAATGATCAGAGCTACCGCTATTTTATGAATAAAAATCTGTTCGATCATGTAAACATTGATAAGGCAAAGACCTTCGTTCCCGACGGTACGGAACCGGACGGCGAAAAGGCCAGCAGAGACTATGATGAGATCATCGAACGAGTAGGCGGAGTGGATCTTCAACTTCTGGGAATCGGACATAACGGCCATATTGGTTTCAATGAGCCGGCAGATGAATTCTGCAAAGGAACACACTGCGTAGATCTGACCGCAAGTACGATAGAGGCAAACAAGCGCTTTTTTGAAAAAGAAGAGGACGTTCCCCGTCAGGCATATACCATGGGAATCGGAACGATTATGAAAGCAAAGAAAATCCTTCTTGTAGCATCAGGAGAAGATAAGGCGGAGATCATCGCAAAAGCCTTAACAGGTCCTGTAACGCCGAGAGTTCCTGCGTCTATCCTTCAGTTCCACGGCGATGTAACCGTCGTATGCGACGAGGCGGCTTTAAGTAAAATGAAATTTTAATCTTTCTGTGTTGTGATTGTAATATTTCCCTGTTATACTGGCAAATATAAGAAATAAAGGGGAATTTTATGGAGAGATTATATAAAAAATTAGCAGAATACGCAAAAACGGATTACTACCCCTTTCATATGCCGGGGCATAAAAGAAATCCCCTGTCTGTGACAGGGGATTTTCCTGTTGAAAGGGATATTACAGAAATCTATGGATTTGATAATCTTCATCATCCGGAAGGAATACTGAAAGAGGCACAGGAAGCTGCAGCGCGGCTTTATGGAGTAAAAGAAAGTTTTTTCAGTGTCAATGGAAGTACGGGAGCGATTTTAGCGGCAGTATCCGCCGCGGTAAAAAGAAGAGGACATATCCTGATCGCGAGAAACTGCCACAAGGCTGTTTACCATGCAGCATATTTAAGAGAACTGAAGGTTTCTTATATTTATCCACAAGAAGACGGTCAGGTGGGGATAAACGGCGGAATTTCTCCTCAGAATGTGGAAAGATGCCTTCAGGAGAACAGAGATATTGAGGCGGTTCTGATCACGTCGCCTACTTATGACGGCATTGTTTCTGACGTAGAAAAAATTGCGGAGATTGTCCATGGCTATGGAATACCTCTGATCGTCGATGAAGCCCATGGAGCGCATTTTCGTTTTTCGGAATATTTTCCGGTATCCGCTGTGGATCTTGGAGCGGACGTGGTGATCCACAGTGTCCATAAAACACTGCCTTCTCTGACGCAGACGGCTCTTCTGCACAGATGTACCGACAGAATAGACAGGAATCTGCTCGTACGGTTCCTGGGAATATATCAGAGCAGCAGTCCCTCCTATATACTTATGGGAAGTATAGACGCCTGTATGGATACAATGCAGAAAAGAGGCGGAGAAATGTTCCGGGAATATACGGAAAATCTGGAGTATGCAAGAAAACGTCTTTCCGCCTGCAGCCGTATTCGTCTGATCTCTCCACAGCCGGGAGAGGAAACGAAAATTTATGATTTTGACAGGTCAAAAATCCTGCTTTCCACAGTACACAGTACAATGAACGGCAGAGAGCTTAATAACCTTCTCAGAGAAGAATTTCATCTGGAAATGGAGATGGAAGCGGAAAATTACGTTCTGGCCCTGACATCCGCAGGAGACAGAAAGGAAGGCTTTCTGCGGCTCTGCGAGGCGGTTGAAGAAATTGACAGAAGAGAATCGTTAATAGATAAAGAAGAAGTGAAAAAAGACAGGATAAAAAATCCGGAGCTGAAATCTCTGATGCGGATTTCTCATGCAATGGACGCTCCTTCTGAGAGATGTACCCTTGAAGAAAGCATCGGAAGGATTTCCGTAGAGTTTGCCTATCTTTATCCTCCGGGAATTCCGCTGATCGTACCGGGAGAACAGATTACTGGACTTTTTGTAAAAAATATGAGAAGATACCTGGAAGAAGGATTTGAAGTCCAGGGGCTCAGTGATATGTCAGGCACTACTGTCTGCGTACTGGCAAATGATGTGACCATGGCGGTCCGGTAAAGCGTATTTTTTAGAAAAGAAAGAACAAAAGACAGGAAAGGCTGCGCACAGTATGGGAAAGATTTTTTATATTATGGGAAAAAGCGCATCGGGGAAAGATAAGATATATTCTATTCTTATGGAAAAAAAAGAATTAAAACTTCATAAGCTGGTGCTTTATACAACACGGCCTATCCGGGCGGGAGAAGAAAACGGAAAACAGTATTTTTTTACTGATGATAAAAAACTGGAACAATTCAGAAAGTCAGGAAAACTTATTGAAAGCCGTTCCTACGATACTATCCATGGCGTCTGGACGTATTTTACAGCCGACGACGGCCAGGTGGATCTGGAGAAAGCGGATTATCTCGGGATAGGAACGCTGGAATCATACTGCAGGATGAAGGAATATTACGGGAAAGACAAAGTTCTGCCGATCTATATTCAAGTGGAGGACGGAGAACGGCTGCAAAGAGCCCTTATAAGAGAGAAAAAGCAGGATAATCCCAAATATGCGGAAATGTGCCGCCGTTTCCTGGCGGATCAGGAGGATTTTTCGGAAGAACATATCCGGGAGGCGGGAATAGAAATACGATTTGTAAACGACGATCTTGATAATTGTGTCAGAAATATTATAAAATATATAAATTCTGTGACATAGGCAAAATTTATTTCTATTGGAAAACAAAGTATGATATAATGGAGAAAATCAAGCGAACAAAGATTCGTTTCACATAAAAGAGAACAAGGATAAGCGAGGTGATTCTGAATGGTTGGTTTCAATGAAATTATTGGGCATGAAGAAATTATCAGGCATTTAAAAAATGCGATGAAGACAGGAAAGGTTTCCCATTCTTATATATTTACAGGGCGGCCGGGATCAGGCAAGAAGCTTCTTGCCGCTACTTATGCCATGACCCTTCAGTGCGAGGCGGGAGGAACAGAACCATGTCAGAAATGTGATTCCTGCAAGAAGGCGCTGGGTAAGAATCATCCGGATATCATTTATGTAAATCATGAGAAACCGGGAACGATCAGTATTGACGAGATCAGGGAGCAGTTGATTTCCGATGTCTCCATCAAGCCTTACTGCAGTCCTCATAAGATATATATCATTCCGGATGCGGAGATGATGACTGTACAGGCGCAGAACGCTCTTCTGAAGACAATCGAGGAACCGCCGGAATACGCGGTGATCATGCTGCTTACCAGCAATGCGGACGCTTTGCTCCCCACGATTCAGTCCCGCTGCGTGCGTCTGGATCTGAAGGTAGTAGATGACAGTCTTGTAAAAAAATATCTCATGGAACGTCTTCATGTTCCGGATTACCAGGCGGAGATAGACGCCTCTTTTGCACAGGGAAGTATTGGCAAGGCAAAAGAAGCCGCTACCTCAGAAGAATTTTCAAAAATTACGGAAAACGCTCTGAAAATCCTGAAATATGCCAATACTATGGAAGTATATGAACTGGCGGATGAAATTAAGAGGCTGTCAGAGGAAAAACAGAATATCAGCGATTATCTTGATATCTTTCAGTTTTGGTTCCGGGATGTGCTGATGTTTAAGGCAACCAGAGAAATAGACAACCTGGTATTCAAACAGGAAATTAATTTTATAAAGGAACAGGCAAGTCAGCGTTCTTATGAAAATCTGGAGAAGATTC
>DWVA01000231.1 GCA_019120475.1 Candidatus Blautia intestinipullorum
TACCGGCGGCTAGGTGTAGTCTAGTCATCGGCTCTCTTGTTAAGTATATTATAGCTTCTGGAGATAAAGTTTTCAACAACAAAATATTTTTATCAGGTAAGGGTACTTTGGAGTGAAAGTATCCTATGACAGATGAGCTACGAATTTTTTTGAATAACCTGAAAATGGTGGAACAAAAATATGGCTATTATTGTGACTGGGTATTTGCAAATGAAAATGGACGGTTCCATACACCACTGATTTCATCATGTTCTAAAACTAAATGCAGACAGGTAAAAGTAAATCTGAATGGAGAAAAAGGAATCCGGATATTTGATATGCCCCCTGTCAAGTAGACAGGGGGCATATCAGAGAGCAGGGTTCCTTTTATTTTTTGACAAAATTGTCATTGTAAGGCGTTGGTTCTTGAAAAGATTTCTGAAATCCCGTATAATTGACAATATCAGAGGTAAATTGACAAAACAGGGAGGTATCCCATGAGCAGCAGAACAACAACGATCTGTTTTACAAATAATAAAGGAGGAAGCGGGAAGTCAACTACCTGTTCCAACATAGGGGCGGCAATGGCCCGCGCCGGAAAGAAAGTGCTGATGGTGGACGGCGATATGCAGCTGAACCTCTCCCTTTCCTTTTTTTCAGAAGAGTGGGTGCTTGAACAGGCTGCAGGAGAAAAAAATCTGTACCGGGCTATCAGGGAACAAAAAGATCTGACAGACTTTATTGTCCGGACGCCCTATGAGAATCTTGATCTGATACCCTCGTCCACATTGATGAGCTCAATCGAATACGAGCTGTTTACAAAATGGCAGAGAGAATTTATTCTTAAAAAATGTCTTCAGAAGATTAAAGACGCAGGTACATATGATTACATTCTCATTGATGCGCCCCCAACTCTTGGAGGATGGGTGATGAATATATTGTGCGCGTCGGACTGGGTGGTGGTTCCTGTGGAAGCAAGCCCATGGGGAATGTTCGGACTGGCGAATATGTTCGATTTTCTCAGCGAGGTACGGCAGATCACTCCGGAGCTGGAGGTTGCAGGTATTGTTGTGACAAAAGTGGATACCCGCAAAAACTATTTTAAACAAACTATGGAAACTTTGCGCGAGCTGGAGGATATTCATTTGTTTGAAACCTATATACGGGTGGACAGTTCAGTGGAATGGGCACAGGACAACAGTATTCCGGTGGTAGAGTATAAAAAATCCAGCAGGAGCGCAAAGGAATATACAGAGTTGGCAGAGGAGGTAATGAAACGTGTCAGTAGGTAAGGAAAGCATTAAACGGGCGGCCAGCGCAGGGACAAAAAAAAGTACAGTTAATGTATTGGCAGAGGAAGTAAAGGCAGCGGCGGAAAGTAAAGCTGCGGAAGCGGCGAAAAGTACAGCCGCAGCGAAGAAGACAACCCGCACAAAAACAGCGGCGGCTAAAAAAACAGCAGCCAGAACTTCCAAAAGCGTAAAAACATCTGTTCTTACGCCTCAAAACACACAGGAACTGCAGGATAAGGTTCTTTCCGGCAAAAAAGCAAATGAAGAAAACAGCAGAGAACCGGTACATATCACAGAGGAGCTTCCTGTATATCTTTTATAACAGACAAAGAATAAAACAGGATATTTTGGTATCAGGAGATGAAGGGGCGAAATCCCCTTCATTTTTTCGGAAAAATAAAGCAAGGGTATCTTGAAATTGTGGGAATAGAAAATTATTTTGCTGAAAAAAGCTGCCCACAAATCATGCCACATATTGTAGAATATTGGAATATGGATTAGTATAAACAAAGATCGGTGTGGATGAAAAAGAAAAAACGAAAAATCCCCCTGCAGCCGGATTTGCGTCTGGCAGCAGGGGGATTTTTTTAGGGAAGTTCTTTTTTTAATTTTTCAATGACATTGTTTACAAGAAAAGCCGCCTCTTCCGGCTTATAAAAGCTGGAGTCCTCCATATGCTCCAGGTAGTCGCGGAAAGTATCAAGAAGACCGGATTCTTTTATGAGAAGGAATACTACATGTCCGTTGTTGTCTCTGAAAAGAATGCTGCCCTCTCCGCCGCAGATACACAGATGGAGGTTTTGCGGAAGATAGCTGAGAGATTCCTCCAAAATACGGTAAGTGCCGGTTTGACAGCACGTGAGAACGTTTTGAAGGACCATGATCCTCTGGCTGAGAGTCAGAGGACGGTAAAAGATCTCAGGAATCTCTTCCACCAGTCCGGTGCGGGCAAAGTGGACCAGCCCGGGCAGGGTGAAATAAAGCAAAAACTGATTTTTTGAAATTTTTTGACGGCTGCACTCAAAGGCCTTCTGTCCCTGGGAAAGTATGAAGGAACCGTTGTCAATTTCGCGGTTAAAGATATCATCCAGAATTCCGCCGGCAAGGAAAGGAGTCAGGCATGCCTCAGGCTGTATTCCGATCATGGTTTCCTCCTGATACGAAAAACGGAACAGCGCGCTGAAAATATTCACGCAGTTTTCCGGTCTTATCTGTACAGCCTCGAAAAGCGGGGAACATTTTTCACGGCAGGACAGATAAATTTTCCTGAGCATATTTACGATATCTTTGTCCTGAAAATAGATTCCCTCCTGATAATCTGAGCTGCATAAGATTGCGGCCTCTGTAGTAAGAATCTTATATGGAAAAAGATTAAAATTATAAAAGTGCGACTGGATTTCGTCATAAAAATACCAGACCGTGTATTTCAGTTCCGTCATATAAAGCGGAAAAATTTTTTTCAGACACTGCAGGTTGTACACCTCATTTTCAGAGGTAAATTGAGTTTTGCTGCTCATGCAGAGGATATGCTGAACTTTTAGTGTTCCGGAAGGCTTTAAACTGGACAGCAGACTGAACAGGAAATCATAATCCGCCTGCATAAATAAGGATATGTTTCCGTCCTTTTTTCCGGCTTCCTCAAGAAACATACGGTGGAGAAAATAATTCATATGCTGGCGGGAAGATAAGGCGATACAGTTTTTTTCTCCGGCTTCCCCGGGATCATTCTGGGAATTGATGTAGTAATTCAACGGAGGAGTGGGAAGAGCAGACGGAAAATGACAGATAAGATTTTCCACGCTCTTTCTTTTATAATAAGTTTCAGATCCCATACGGGTAATTTTCCATGCTTCCGTCAGCCGTTGGTTTTCCGTAGGCGTCAAACGCATGAAGTCTGTCATTTTCTTATAAACATCCGGCGCGGGAGGGTTTCGTTTGCCGTTGATGATCTTATACATTGTGGAACGGTCCAGATGACAATATTTCACCATGGAAAACACCTTGATTTCTTTGTGCTGGATCAATTCGCTTAAAACTTCAGAAAAAATAGACATACAGTAGCTTCCCCCTATTCTATCGTAGTGAACACTATTTAAGATATCATGTTCCGGCGGGTATGTCTCTCTTAAATTAGATAAAATAATAAAAAATATTTGCCCGCAAATTATGCCGCATTAAAAAAGAAAAAATCTCCTGGTTTCAGGAGATTTTTTCTTAACTTTTGAGGGGGGAGATAGAGAGTGGTTATTCATCTATCCAAGACATATTATATCCAAGAAATGTGAGCAAAGTGTGTATTGTTTCTAAAAGAAATAGAAAATTTATAAAGAATAATTAAAAAATATATATTATTCAGCCGGTATCTTGTGTATCCCGGGAAATCGTGGTACATTGATGCTGTCTGGAGAATGCGTTCTGCATCATCTCAAACAGCCGGAAACTCTATCAGGAAGAAATGGTTATTTCCGGCACGTCTTAAAAGCCGATCCGGCAAATTTTCCACAACAATGAAAAACGACAAAAGGGGGGATGCCTATGTCCTTAAAGAAACGGTAACAGACGAGAAATAGAAATGATCTGCTGTGAAAGGAGAAGAATATGAAAAAAACAAAATTATGTAAACATATAAAAAGGACTATGGCTATTCTTTTATCACTGGCAATGATGTGGCATGCAGGATCTGTTCTGTGTGTGTCTGCATCAGCTGAGTGTATAGAAAAGAATCAGGAAAACGGGAACCTGGAACCAGGAGAAGATCAGGAACCCCCTGCCCTGGAGGAAGAAGAAATAAAGGAAAACGGGAGCCTGGAACCAGGAGAAGATCAGGAATCCTCTGATCTGGAGGAAGAAGAAATAAAGGAAGATGGGAACCTGGAATCAGGAGAAGATCGGGAAAACTGTGTCTCCGGGGAAGATGATGCCAAAGGAAGCGTGATTTTGGAGGAAGAGGAAGATCAGGAAAGTCAGCCTCTGGAGAATGAAGAAACGACAGATGAGGGAGAGGTTTCTGAAAAAGAAGAGATACTTTTTGAAGAGAACATTCCGGAAGCGGAAACAGAAATCCAGAAGGAAGGAGAGCGAGGGAAAGAGCAGGCAGACAGTATGGAAGAAAATAAAGCGGATCTTCTCATTAAGACGCTGTCAGGCGAAACAGCGGCAAAGGCGGGAAGCACCCTGCTTTACGAAATCCAGATAGAAAATACAGGAGGGATACTTCTTGAAAATCTTCAGCTTGAAAGCATGAGGACAGAAGACGGCCTGTCCGGCTTTTGGAGCAGGGAAGAGAGTCCTGAAAAGCAGGAAGAAGAGGTGAAACTGGCTTTTCTGGAACCGGGACAGAAGAAAAACTTTTATTTAAAAATCCCGCTTCCTGAGGAAAGAACAGAAAAAGTGAATACCTCCCTTCGCGTCCGGGCAGAATACTCAGATACGGAAACAGAATTGAAAAAAGAAATATACAGAACAGCGGCGCTTGAGACGGACGTGATCCCCCTGAAGGCGGATTTCCAGGTGACAAAGACGGCAGACAGAAGCATGGCGGCGCCGGGAGAAAAGATCATGTATCAGATCTGTATCCGGAATACAGGTGAACGTACGCTGCATTCCATTGTGACTACAGAAAACTTTCAGATGGAAAATATTTCGGCAGAGTTTCTTGAGAAAGAAGGAGTGCAGTTTAATCAATCCAGAACACAGGCGATGATACCCAAAATAGCGCCTGGAGAGGCGGTCAGACTTCAGGCGGCTGTAAAGCTGCCTGAAACGCTGGTCAGTCAGGAACTGATCAATGAAGTGACTGTCATTACCGCGGAAACCGGAGAGAAAGAGGCAGTCTCCCAGGCGAGGGTACAGGTATTTGGAAATTCTCCTGACAGAGAAAACCATCAAGAAACAGATGCCAAAGGAACAGGAACAGAAAGCCGGCCCGCATCTTCTGTCCCGAAAACGGGAGATGAAACAGAAGGATTGCTGTGGCTGTATCTGTCTGTCCTTTCCGCAGCGGCTGTCTTCTCCTTATCCGGCCGTTTGCGAAAAAAAGGTCTGTGGGATCTCCGGGAAAAGATGGAGAAAAGGAAAGATTGAAAACATAACCCGGGTGTGCTATTCTATAAAGGAGTATTTCAGCGGCGGCAGAGGCAGGCTGCTGTATTCTGCTTGGAGGAAAATATATGAAATTATCAGCTTTATTGGAACGTATAGAATATACCTGCTGTCAGGGCAGTATAGATCAGGAGATCGGCACAGTTGTATATGATTCTCGGAAGGCTGGAGAGGATTCTCTTTTTATCTGTATCCGCGGAGCCGTTGCGGATGGTCATAAATTTATTCCCGATGTACTGAAAAAAGGTGTAAAAGCCCTTGTTGTGGAAGAAGAAGTAGAGGCGCCGAAGGACGTTACGGTGATCCTTGTAAAAGACACACGATACGCTATGGCCTTTATTTCAGCAGCGTATTTCGGATACCCGGCGGAGCGGCTTAAGACTATCGGCATCACAGGGACAAAGGGAAAAACCACTACAACCTATATGGTGAAATCTATTCTGGAGAATGCCGGCTATAAAGTAGGACTGATCGGAACGATCGAAGCCATTCTGGGCGACGAGGTAATACCGGCAGCAAATACGACCCCGGAATCCTATATTATACAGGAATATTTCCGGAAAATGGCGGATGCCGGCTGCGACTGTGTGGTGATGGAAGTTTCGTCACAGGGACTGATGCTTCACCGGACTCAGGGGTTTGTGTTTGATTACGGTATTTTTACCAATATCGAACCAGACCATATAGGGCCCAACGAACACCGGGATTTCGATCATTATCTGGCATGCAAATCCATGCTCCTTCGTCAGTGCAGAGTGGGGATTGTAAACCGCGACGACGAACATTTTGAAAAGATCATCCAGGGCCATACCTGCAGTCTGGAGACCTACGGCTTTTCGCCGGAAGCTGACTTGAGGGCGGAGAACGCCCGCATGGTGAACGGAAAGGGATACCTGGGTATTTCTTATCATGTAAAAGGGCTTATGGATTTTCCGGTGGAAATCGATATTCCGGGAAAATTCAGTATCTATAACTCATTGACCGCTATTGCGATCTGCAGGCACTTCAAGGTATCGGAGGAGAATATTATCCGCGCCCTGAAGGTGGCGAAAGTAAAAGGCCGCATCGAAATGGTCAAAGTTTCCGATGAGTTTACGCTGATGATCGATTACGCCCATAACGCTATGGCGCTGGAGAGTCTTTTGACTACGCTGAGAGAATATCATCCCCACAGGCTGGTCTGCCTTTTTGGCTGCGGCGGCAACCGCGCACGGCAGAGGCGCTTTGAAATGGGAGAGGTATCCGGCCGGCTGGCGGATCTGACGATCATCACTTCCGACAATCCCCGGAATGAGGAGCCCCAGGCAATTATCGACGATATTAAAACCGGGATTGAAAAAACCGACGGAAAATATGTGGAAATCTGCGACAGAAAAGAAGCCATCGCTTATGCGATCCATCATGGAGAACCTGGAGATATTATTGTCCTGGCAGGAAAAGGCCATGAAGATTATCAGGAAATCAAAGGGAAGAAGTATCCTATGGACGAACGTGTTCTGATCGCGGACATACTGGCGGGAAGATAGAGAAAGAGAAAACTGATGTTATATGCGGATGTAATAGTGGATATTTCCCATGAAAAACTGGACCGCAGCTTTCAATATCTGGTTCCTGAGAATCTGGAGAAAGAAATCCGTGTGGGGATGGTGGCAGCCATCCCCTTTGGAAATGGAAACCGTGAAAGAAAGGGATATGTGATCGGGCTGTCACAGACGCCGAAGTTTGCACCTGAAAAAATAAAGTCCCTGTCCCGTCTCTGCAGCGGAGAGGAAACTACGGAAGCCCGCCTTGTTTCTCTGGCTGCCTGGATGCGGGAACGATACGGTTCCACAATGGCTCAGGCTCTGAAAACAGTAATACCTGTCCGCGGGAAGGTAAAGCCGAAGGAAAAACGCCGTCTGTATCTGAATATAGACAGAGAGGAAGCTGAAAAACTGGCGGAGTCAATGGAAAAAAGCCGCTGCAAGGCCAGAGCGCGTCTGGTACGGGCGCTTCTTAAGGAGTCCCCTCTGGACTATTCCAGAGCCGCCGGAGAGCTGGGAATAACGTCCGTCGTGCTGAAGCCTCTGGTACAGCAGAAAATCGTAAAAGTTGCCCGGAGTGAAATAAGCCGGGTGCCTGACCTTGCGGCGGATGTGCCCCGGGAGCCGGACCAGGAGCTGACGGCATCTCAGGAGGAGGCCCTGGATATCATACGGAAGGAATGGAAGCAGCAGGCGGCAAGACCGGTACTCCTCTACGGAATTACCGGAAGCGGAAAAACCCAGATTTATATGAAGCTGATCGAAGAAACGGTGGCGGCAGGCAGACAGGCCATCGTACTGATCCCTGAGATCGCCCTGACTTATCAGACTGTAAGGCGCTTTTGCGGACGTTTTGGGAATAAAGTTTCCGTATTAAATTCGCGGATGTCCCAGGGCGAACGCTATGATCAGTTCAGACGGGCGAAAAAAGGCGAGATCCAGATCATTGTAGGTCCCCGGTCCGCGCTTTTTACACCATTTTCCGAACTGGGCCTCATTATAATAGATGAGGAACATGAACAGACATATAAAAGCGAAACAAGCCCGCGGTATCATGCGGGAGAGACTGCGGTAAAAAGGGCGGAAATGGAAGGAGCGAAAGTGCTCTTCGGTTCCGCCACGCCGTCCCTGGAATCCTATACAAAGGCGGTAAAAGGAGAGTATCTGCTTGTAAAACTGAAGGAAAGGTACCGCAGCCGTTCCCTTCCCGATGTTTCTATTGTGGATCTCAGAGAGGAACTGAGGGCGGGAAACCGCTCCGTCCTCAGCAGAAAGCTGGAAAAAGCCATAGACGAAAGATTGTCGCAGGGAGAACAGACGATACTTTTTCTGAACAGAAGGGGATACGCCGGCTTTGTTTCCTGCCGCTCCTGCGGCACAGTCCTGAAATGCCCCCATTGCGATGTGGCGCTTTCAGAACATAAAAACGGCAGGATGCTCTGTCATTACTGCGGTTACGAGAGAAAAACAGTGAAGAACTGTCCGGTCTGCGGTTCGCCCTATATCGGCGGCTTCAAAGCCGGGACGCAGCAGATAGAGCAGGTGCTGCAAAAAAAATTCCCCGGAGCGAAAATACTCCGGATGGACTATGACACTACAAGGACAAAAGGCAGCTACGAACAGATCCTTTCCTCTTTTGCGGCCCATGAAGCGGATATCCTGGTGGGAACGCAGATGATCGTGAAAGGACATGACTTTCCGGATGTTACCCTGGTGGGCGTCATTGCGGCGGATCTTTCGCTGAACGCGGCGGATTACCGATGCGCGGAGAGAACCTTTCAGCTTCTTACCCAGGCTGTGGGCCGTTCAGGAAGAGGCAGAAAACAGGGCGAGGCGGTTATCCAGACATATCATCCGGATCATTACAGCATACAGGCTGCCGCAGAGCAGGACTATGAAAAATTTTATCAGGAAGAAATGGGCTACCGCACATTGATGGATTATCCGCCGGCCGCCCATATGCTTTCCGTTCTTGCGTCAGGACAGGATGAAGAACTGCTGGAAAAAGGGATAGGTTATATCCGGAAATTCGCGGAACATATAAGTGAGGCGCAGATGGTCCGCATCATAGGTCCGGCCAGCGCCGCTGTGGGGAAAATAAACGATGTCTACCGAAAAGTCCTATACCTGAAATGCGCAGATGAAAGTCTGCTCCTGGAGATAAAAAATAAAATTGAGAAATATGTTGAAATAAATTCCGGATTCCGGAAATTATATATACAATACGATTTTGAATAGCCGTTATACAACAGAAGAAAGAGAGAGGGTAATATTATGGCACTTAGAAAAATCAGAACAGAGGGAGATCCGGTGCTTTCTAAAATCAGCCGGCCGGTAGCGGAGATGACTCCAAAGCTTCATACCCTGGTAGAGGATATGCTGGATACAATGTATGAAGCTATGGGCGTGGGCCTTGCGGCGCCTCAGGTAGGCGTGCTCAAGCGCATTGTGACCATTGATATCGGCGACGGGCCTATTGTGCTGATCAATCCGGAAATTGTGGAAACTTCAGGGGAACAGACAGGCGAAGAAGGCTGTCTGAGTGTTCCGGGCATGTCCGGAAGGGTGACAAGACCGAATTACGTGAAGGTAAAGGCACTGGACGAGGACATGAACGAGGTGATCTACGAAGGAACGGAGCTGCTGGCACGTGCTTTCTGCCATGAGATCGATCATCTTGACGGAAAAATGTATACAGAACTTGTAGAGGGCGAACTTCATAAAGTCGTCTATGAAGAAGATGAGGTGTGAAAATATGAAGATTGTGTATATGGGAACTCCGGATTTTGCCGTTCCTCCTCTGCGCAGTCTGCTCAGCACAGAGTATGAGGTGGCGGCAGTAGTCACACAGCCGGATAAACCGAAGGGAAGAGGAAAAGCCCTTATGCCTACGCCGGTAAAAGAAGAGGCGGTGAAGCATGGAATTCCTGTTTATCAGCCGGAGAAGGTCCGGGACCCTGAATTTGTGGAAAAGCTGAGAGAACTGAATCCGGATCTTATTGTGGTGGCAGCGTTCGGACAGATCATACCGGAATCCGTATTGAATATGCCGAGATTTGGATGTATCAATATCCACGCGTCGCTTCTGCCGAAATACAGAGGAGCCGCGCCTATCCAGTACGCGGTGATCGACGGCGAAAAAGAATCCGGAGTCACGATCATGAAGATGGGAAAAGGGCTGGATACAGGCGATATGATCGCCCGCGCGGTGGTGCCTCTGGCGGAAGACGAGACAGGGGGCAGCCTGTTTGAAAAACTTTCTTCCGCAGGAGCCGGACTTCTTGTAAAAACGCTTCCGGACATTTTTGCCGGAACAGCGGTTTACGAAAAGCAGCCGGAGGAAAGTCCCACGCCCTATGCGGCAATGATCACAAAGAAGATGGGGCTGCTGGATTTTTCAAAAAGCGCGGAGGAGCTGGAGAGGCTTGTCCGGGGACTGAATCCCTGGCCCAGCGCCTATACGTTTCTGAACGGAAAAAACCTGAAGATATGGAAAGCTGCTGCGGACATGACCGGGGAGGAAGAAAAAAACATTCCGGGAACTGTAGTAAAAGCAGACGAAGAAGGAATCTGCGTTGCCTGCGGCGCAGGAAAACTTATTTTAAAAGAAATACAGCTTGAGGGAAAGAAGAGAATGGACAGCGCGTCGTTTTTGAGAGGCTGTAAAGTAGAACCGGGAACAAGACTTACAGATCATAAGGAGTGATGAATAATGTACGGATATCGTTACGGCTTTTACGGATTTGACTGGACATATATACTTCTGATCATCGGCATGCTCCTGTCTCTTGCGGCGTCTGCAAAGCTGAGAAGTACCTTTGCCAAATACCGCGGAGTCAGAAATGCTTCCGGCCTGACCGGGGCGGAGGCGGCGGCCAGGATCTTAAGAGCGGCAGGGATCACAGATGTACAGGTGCGGGCCATCCCGGGAAGTCTTACGGATCATTATGATCCAAGAACAAAAACGGTCAGTCTTTCCCAGGACATTTACGGACAGACTTCCCTGGCAGCAGTTGGAGTGGCGGCCCATGAGTGCGGCCACGCCATCCAGCACGCCGCGCATTATGCGCCTCTTGAACTGAGGAGCGCGATTGTGCCGGCCGCTAACTTTGGAAGCACACTGTCGTGGCCTTTGTTTCTCATCGGACTGATCGCGGGAATACGGCCGCTGATCACTGCGGGAATCGTATTGTTTTCTCTTGCGGTTCTGTTTCAGCTTGTGACGCTCCCTGTGGAGATCAATGCTTCCGCCAGAGCGCTCCGTATGCTTCAGAGTACCGGCATTCTCGGAACAGAGGAAACAGGAGGGGCGCGGAAGGTACTGACAGCGGCGGCTTTGACCTATGTGGCGGCTCTGGCGGCGTCCATACTGCAGCTTCTGAGACTTTTGATACTTGCGGGAGGAAGGAGAAATGATGACTAATGGTGTAAATACCCGGGAACTGATCCTTGAGATCCTCCTGCAGATCAATGAGGAAGGAGAACACAGCCATATTGCCATAAGAAACGCGCTGTCAAAATATCAGTTCCTTCCAAAACAGGACCGGGCTTTTATTACAAGAGTATGTGAAGGCACCCTGGAATACAGGATCTATATTGATTATATCATTGATTCTTTTTCAAAGATAAAAGTGGAAAAAATGAAACCTCCTATTCGGGAGATCTTAAGGAGCGCGGTATATCAGCTTAGATTTATGGACCGGGTTCCGGACAGCGCTGTATGCAATGAGGCGGTGAAGCTTACGCAGAGAAAAGGATTTTATAATCTGAAGCCTTTTGTAAACGGAGTACTGCGCACAGTGATCCGTCAGGCGGACCAGTTGGAATATCCTCCAAGAGAAAGAAATCTGGTACGGTATCTCTCCGTAAGATATTCCATGCCTGAGACGTTGGTCCTTCGCTGGCTGAACGATTATGGGGAGGAAACCACTGAGAAAATGCTTGCGGAC
>DWVA01000232.1 GCA_019120475.1 Candidatus Blautia intestinipullorum
GGGCTCATAACCCGAAGGTCGCAGGTTCAAATCCTGTCCCCGCTATTCGGCGAAAGGCGTCATGTTTCATTATCGTGGGATGTGGCGTTTTTTATTACCCTGAATTTTTATATATGTATAAAAGAAATTAAAAAAATTTTTTTATTTGGACGGAATCTCTCCTGTCAGTCGTATTAATAGTGAACAGGAAAAACCTCCGGTGAGGAGGATGCATACGGATGAAAGGAGAATATGAATATGAGAAAATTATCAGCAGGGATTCTGGCAGTAACAATAGGTGTCATGGTATGTGCGGGAACAGTATTCGCAGGAGGTCACGGACATGGCGGAAACGGCGCCGGATGTCACAGATCCTACGCTTCTGGCGTATCTGCGGACAGTTACTTCTGCTCCGGCGGAAACTGTGCGGACGAGGACGGAGACTTTCTCTGCGATCGCTGCGGCCGCAGTTTAAACGGAAGCGGACAGGAAAGAAACTTTGCGGACGAAAACAACGACGGAGTATGCGATTACTGCGGGAAGTCACGGGAGAACTGCAGCCACGAAAGGGGATACACGGACGCGGATAACGACGGAGTGTGCGATTACTGCGGGAAGTCACGGGAGAACTGCAGTCACAGAAGAGGGTACACAGACGCGGACAACGGCGGAGTGTGCGGCTATTATGGGAGCGGCTCCGGACAAGGGCATCATGGAGGACATGGAAGCGGATGTCATGGAGGCTGCGCCAGATAACAGATGAGGTTGAAACATGCGTAGTGAGGGAGAGGTAAACCGGGCGGTTGAAAAATACGCGGATACTGTCCGGAGAATATGTATTGTTCATCTGAAAAATAATGCGGACACTGAGGACATATTTCAGACAGTGTTTCTGAAGTATGTCCTCAGTTCTGTTTCCTTTGAAAATGAAGAACATGAAAAGGCATGGTTTATCCGGGTAACAGTAAATGCCTGCAAAGATCTGCTGAAAAATTTTTTCCGGAGCCATACAGTATCTATAGATGAGATCATGGAAAAGCCCTCCTCCCTGCCGGAGGATCACAGGGACGTTCTGGAGGCGGTCCTGAACCTGCCCTCCAAGTACAGGGACGTAGTGTATCTTTATTATTATGAGGAGTACACAGTGCCGGAGATCAGCCGTATTCTTAACAAAAAGGAAAATACGGTCTATACGCTCCTGAAGCGTTCCAGGAAAATTCTGAAGGAAAAGTTGGGAGGCGATGAATATGAAGCGTAGAATTCAGGAAACGTTTGATATGATACACGCCGATGAAGAACTGAAAGAAAAGACGAAAGCGTTTCTGGCGGAAAAGACGGCGGGATATAAGGACAATGGGCAGAAAAACCGAAAAACATTCCGTCTCCGGGCAGGTGTGATCCCGGCGCTGTGCCTCCTGTTTGCGGTACTGGGATTCGGCGGATACCGGTATTATTTCACCCCTGTCTCAGTTATCAGCATTGATATTAATCCTTCCCTGGAACTGGATGTAAACCGTTTTGACAGGATCGTTTCTGTGAAAGGGTATAATGAAGACGGCGAAACTCTGGCAAAATCCATGAAGCTTATGTTCTTGAATTATACAGATGCATTGGAACAGATCATGGAGAACGAAAGTATCCAGACTTATCTCTCAGAAGACGCATGGATGTCTATCGTTGTGACAGGAGAAGATGAGACCAGAACACAGACGGTATACAGCAATGTGGAGGAATGTACGGCGGATCAGGAAAACACTCACTGTTATCATGCGGATTCCGAAGAAATGGAGGCCGCTCATGAAGCAGGGCTTTCCTATGGAAAATATATGGCTTATCTGGAACTTCAGGCCCTGGATCCGGATGTAACGCCGCAGGAGGTACAGGGCATGACCATGAAAGAAATCCGGAACCGGATAGAAGCGCTGACAGAGGACAGCGGTTCCGGCGGAGCATACACAGATGAAACAGAAGGCTGCGTGTCAGAGGAAAATTACGGAAACGGGGAACATGCCGGAAACGGAAGAAAGCATGGGCAGGAGCATCATGGAGAAGGCTATGGACATAGTTCAGAAAGAGGGGAAGAATTATGCGGATCTTAATTGCTGAGGATGAAAAAGATCTTAATCGTCTGCTGAAAAAAAGACTGGAAAATCAGAAATATACAGTGGACGCCTGTTTTGACGGAGAGGAGGCTCTGGACTATCTGGCGGCTGCGGATTATGACGCGGTGATCCTGGATATCATGATGCCGAAAAAGAACGGACTTCAGGTACTGCAGCATATAAGGAACCGGAAAAAAAACACGCCGGTGCTCCTTCTGACCGCCAGAGACAGTGTGGAAGACCGGGTGGCAGGACTGGACGCGGGAGCCGACGATTATCTGATCAAGCCCTTTGCCTTTGAAGAGCTTCTGGCCAGGATCCGCGTGATGCTGAGAAAAAATTCTTCGGCGGAAACAAAAACAAATGTTGTGAAGATTGCGGATCTGACAGTAGATCTGAATACGCAGAAGGTATACCGGGGGGATAAGGAGATCAGTCTTTCCAGCAGGGAGTTTTCCATCCTCAGGTATCTTTGTATGAATAAAGGGATCGTGCTGTCCAGAGATAAGATCGAGGAACATATCTGGAATTATGATTATGCCGGCGGCTCTAATGTTGTGGACGTATACATCCGGTACCTGCGGAAAAAAATAGACGAGGGATTTTCACCTAAGCTCATTCATACAGTGAGAGGGGCCGGATATGTATTAAGGGAGGAAGAATGAAAAAACTGCCTTTAAAGTGGAAACTGACAATCTTATATACTGCGTTTATGACGATCCTTACCGTATTGATGCTGGGAGTCCTTCTTTCTTTAAGCAGCAGCGAGATTCTTTCCTCTGTGGAGAAGGAGATGGAGGAAAGAGTCTTCGGCGTTTCGGAAGAAATCGAATGGAAGGGAGAGCGGCTGCGCCTGGATTCAGATTTTTACGAAGTGAAAAACGGCATCTATCTTTCCGCATATGACGAAGAGGGGGATCTTATCGGCGGAAGGATTCCCTATGAATTTACCCAGGATGTTCCTTTGGAAGAAGGAGTCCACAAGCTTTCCTTTCAGGGAATCCAGTGGGAGATCAGGGACGCGGTTTTTGAGATTCCGGGATATGGAAAGGTCTATGTAAGAGGAATCATTTCCATTACAGACGCGGAGAGCAGCCTTCAGATCACGGTACGGCTCTCGCTGATCCTGTTTCCATTAATGGTGGCACTGGCGGCGGTTCTTGGATACTTCTTTGTAAGGAGAGCTTTTCGGCCGGTTTCCCAGATCACTGCTACGGCAAGGGAAATTTATGAAAAAGGGGATCTTTCCAAAAGGATCGGACTTACCGGAGAGAAAAACGAGATCTACGTCATGGCGGAGACCTTTGATCTGATGCTGGATAAGCTGGAAGTTTCTTTTGAAAAGGAAAAAAGATTTACTTCAGACGCTTCCCATGAGCTGCGTACCCCGGTGGCCGTGATCCTCTCGCAGTGCGAATATCTTCTGGAAGACCGGGAGCTGTCCGGAGAGGAAAGGTCTGCGGTGGAGGCGATCCAGAGAAAAGCCGGAAACATGTCAAAGATGATCGCCCAGCTTCTTTTTCTTTCCAGAGCGGACCAGAGCCGTCAGGCTGTCCATAAGGAACTGCTGGATCTTTCTCTGATCACAGAAATGGCAGTGGAAGAACAGGCGGATATGGCGCAGGCAAAAGGAATCCGCATTGAGACGGATATTCAGGAGGGAATAGAAGGATATGTGGATGAGACGCTGTTTATCCGGCTGTGGATGAATCTGATCGGAAACGGGATTTCTTATGGAAAAAAGGGCGGATGGCTGAAAGTCGGCCTAAAGGAGGAAAACGGCCGCGCCTGTGGCTGCGTGGAAGATAACGGGATCGGAATTTCAGAGGAACAGCTTCCGCATATCTGGGAGAGGTTTTATCAGGCGGACTCTTCCAGGACAGGAAAGGAAAACGCAGGCTCCGGACTTGGACT
>DWVA01000031.1 GCA_019120475.1 Candidatus Blautia intestinipullorum
AGGATAACCAGAAGCAGTCCGATCACGGTGATTTCATTACCAAGCGGTAACAGGAGAGATGACAGCAATACAGAAAGACCGGAGAGCGTATCCAGGGATACCATAATATTCCGGCGGTTGGCCCGGTCCGCAAGGATCCCACCGAAAGGGGAGAGCAGGATCGTGGGGAGCAGAGAAACTGTCATCAGTCCGGCAAAGACAGATGCGGAACCGGTTTGTTCCAGTACATACATCGAGAGAGCAAATTTTAACGAATAGTTCCCAATCAGAGAACTGGTCTGCCCAAGGATCAGCAAGGAAAAATTTCGTGTAAATAATCTCTGTTTCATTTTTCCCTCCTTAAAACAATAGTCAGAATAAGCTCTGCCACAAGTGCACAGATGGATAGAAGAGCAATCCATCTGGAAACAGTCCGGTGCCCTTTCTTATAGAGCCGGGTGGATAAAAAAAGAAGCCCGAGCTCGGAGCAGATGGAGACTCCCCTTACTGCAATGCATAAGAAAATACTGGGTACATGTGTCATAATCTGGTACCTCCATTTTTAGATTAGATACATACATTCGGTAGGTATGTATAATTTTAAAATAAAATTGCCTTCCGGCAATTCTATTCTTTCAGGGGTGTTTCAGGTAGTTGATCAAAAAAATCATCAACAATCTGCAAAATCTCCTGGTCAAAGAGGGGAACCCCCATCTTTTCCAGCATCTCTCCGATAAAGAGAAACTTGTGCTTCATATCTTTTTTTGAACCCGGAAAAACGGAGGGAAGCATCCAAAGACTGGTCAGCAGCGGCATCAGCTCTGCAATCTCCTTTGCATATTTTGTGTGGATTGAACCATCACGGTTCCCTTCTTCGAGCAGTTCCTGGTAATAAGGGGTAAGAATCTTCCGGTTGGAATTGATCATTTCCATAAGAAGACGGGGATTCTTACAGACCGGGATAGACTGAATCGTGAGATTCGTGCGTTCCTGATCTGACTGATTCAGGCGGATCGCCTCCCTGAGTTTTTGAAGACCGTTTAAATCCTTACGCTCGCGGACGGCTTCAAAAGGATTGTTCGAAAAGAACATCCGGTCACTGACGGCGTCAATGATCTCCTCCTTGGACTTAAAGTGATGATAGATTGCACCCTTTGTAAGTCCTCCCAGATTGTCTGTGATATCCTGAATCGTAGTCTGTTCATAGCCTTTTTCAAGAAAAAGCCGTTGTGCAGTGTCAAGGATCCGCTCCACTGTTTCTTCCGGATATTTGTTTCGTGACATCTTCTCACATCCTTACATACGTTTGGTATGTATTGATTATATAATGAGCTGTTGGAGAAGTCAATATACATACGTTTAGTATGTATGATAAAAATACATAGATGCCGGCCTATTTCATATATTCCGGAACTTCAGTCTGACTCCTATGATTCCCGCAATGGCAATAAGAGCGGCTCCTGAACCTGCCATAAGCCATTGAAGCGGAACCAGATCGGTAAGAGGACCGAACAGGAGCATTCCTAATGGGAGAAACCCGGCATACATTGTACTGAAAAGCCCGAAAACGCGTCCCTGTATGGCAGGCTCCGTCTTTTCCTGCAGGAGAGTGGTAATAGAGGTCTGCACTGCTGTCAGCGCAATCCCATAGAAGAACATCAGGAACAGATACAGGATGAAGTTTTTTGTAAGCCCCATCCCGATTGCAAAAGCTCCGAATGCAAAGAGCCCCTCCGTCAGGGTACGTTCCCTCTTCCGGAATCCGCCCCAGATGCTCATCACAACTCCTCCAACAGTCATACCGGCGAAGCCGACAACTTCTACAGCAGTTAGGTACCAGTAAGTATTCCCGAAGGTTCGGCGTACAAGCAGCCCCGCGAGATATCCTGCAGGAACGCATAACAGGGTGAACAGCCCGTAGATGAACAGAAGTTTCCCGATAAATCTGTTTTTGAATGCATATCGGATGCCTGTAATAATATCTGGCAGAAAAGATTGGGGTTCCGTAGATTTTTCCTGAACAGGAAGTGCCAGGCAGGAGAGTATGCCGGAACCGATGACTGCCGTTACAATATCGATCATGAGTGTTGTACGGAGAGTGCTGATCGCAAATACCGCGCCTGCCGCCGCCGGAGCGGTAAAATTAACTACAGCCTGCATGGAAGCATTGATCCCGTTGTACCGCATTAGCTGTTCTTTTGGAACGAGCTGCGGGATCACAGCGGTTACAGCCGGCGTCTGTATGCCTGCTCCAAGTGAACGGATGGCGGACATGACAAGCAGGGCGGCGAGTAAAGCTGGTTTTGATGTGATCAACGGGACTGCGCATACCATGACGAGGGTAGCAAAGGCAATGGGGGTATCTGCACCTATGATCAGTATTTTTCTTGGATACCGGTCGGCCCATACCCCGCCAACGAAAGAGAGTATAAACTGGGGGAGATAGGAGCAGATTGAAAACGCCGCCACCCATATTCCCTGAGACGTTTCCATAGCTGCATACCACACAAGTGCCATTTGAACAAGTGTGGATCCAAACAGGGTAATACATTGGCTGGTGAGGAAGAGAATGATTTTTCGCTGCCAGTTCGGATAATATAGGTTATGCATGTTCTTTCTCCTCTCTGTACCGGTCCTGATATACAAAGCGCTGTGTGGGATAACCGTATTCGATTAGAAGTTCCCGCTCTGAGAAGCCCAGTTCCAGCAGCATATCCCGGTAGCCGGTATCTGCTTTATCACCCTTACGGTATGTTGTCGTGCTGATATCCTGTCCGGGAAGATAGATCTGCAGCAGGGCTTTCAGAAAGAGCTTTTGGATGCCGAGGTTTCGGTATTGAGGATGTATGCCCAGAAATTCGATGCTGCCTGGTGAGCGCGTAAATGCCAGCGCACCGATCAGGACCGTATTATCTTTTAATACGAGTGCACGTTTCTCCAGGATGCTTTCCTTCAGCTTTTCAAGATACTCCGTTTCGTCCATGACCGGATAACCGTCGATCACCAGCCGCATCAGATCCATCCATGCGGGTATATCTGAAAAGACCGCTGGCTGGATTTGTTGGAGATTGTATTCTTCTGCTGATTGTTTTCTTTGCAGAGTGAATCTCAGCTGAAGAGGATAGAAGCAGCCGCTGTCGCGGTATTGCGCCGGCGTTGCTTTATACATCGCTTTAAATGCATTGGTAAAGGACTGTTGGCTTTCATATCCGCAAATAGAAGCAATCTCTATGATCTGTTTATTGGAAAAAACCAGAAGCTTTGCCGCTTCCGTAAGCTGCCGGCGATTTGCATAGTCATGGAGTGTCATGCCGACTGTTTCAGAAAATACCCGATGTAGGTGATATTTGGAATAATGAACCGCAGCTGCTACTGTACCCAGATCAAGATTCCCGTTAAGGTGATCTTCAATATATGCTATGACCGAATTGATGCAGGTTAGTGAACTGTCGCTCATAGGTACTCCCTCCTTCCTTGTTCGTATAATAACAGATTCCTGCAGGAATGTTTTCATATTTATTGCTGTTTTAGCACAGAACGGTTTCCCATATATTACCTCCACAATTATATAGGTTCGTCTAGCTTGAACGGCTTCTATTTCCCAGCGCTTTTTTGTTGCCTGTAACTGTGAAAGGGGACTTGCTCGGGTAACAGTAGATAGGAGGAAATGTTGACAATCATGGTAAATCTCATATATGGCGGTATGCTCAGTCCGCGTTTGTTGACTTTGCCCCGGCACCCGATATAATGAAGGTAGAAAATTCGAAATTCATATTGGAGAGAAAATCATGAGGATTATAATCTGTGATGACGATCCGGTCTTTCTCGATGAGATGAGCGAGCGTATTCAGACGTATTTTGAAAAACAGGGCAGTGATGTAACGATAAAGACTGTTATGGATGGGAATGAACTGCTCCGAATGTTGGGGAATTATCCGGCAGATGCTGTATTTCTCGACATTGATATGCCGGGAATCAATGGGTTTGAGACTGCCGGCGCTGTAAAGAAGCAGTATCCTGACTGTATCCTTGTATTTTGCAGCTGTCATAATGAGTTGGTATATGATTCTTTTGAATACGAGCCTTTCTGGTTCCTGTGTAAGAGTAATGCAGAAGAAAAGACGGGGATGGTTCTTGATAAAATAGTCCTAAAATTAATTGCAGGACAAAGGGAGTATGCCGTCAGGACAAAAGACAGGATCATACGGGTGCGGTACAGCGACCTTCTCTATGCAGAAGTAGAGAAACATAAAGTGCGGCTTCACCTGCAGGATGATGCGGTGGAGTTCCGTGGGCGGCTTTCCGATACGGCGGGAGAACTGGAACAGCATGGTTTTGTGAGGATCAATAGCGGTTGTGTTGTGAATCTGGAATGGATTAGCCGGATTCAGAACAGTGACCTTTTCCTGAAAAACGGGGAAATCCTTGCTGTGAGCAGAGGATGCAAAAAGCAGGTGAAGGAAATATTTTACAATTACCTGGAAAGGACGTAGTATAACAGCACAGGCTTTTTTCAGGAAATGGAGTGGGACAGATGGAAGTTACGGAAATGCAGGGCTATTTTGACATTCTGCAGATTGGTACAGCCGTTTTTCGGGCTGGAATCTGCTTGATACAAGCTGTTGTGATTGTCTGGATTCTTACAAAATTATACGGCAGGAGACATGATGGTATCAGGGGAATGGCTGGAAGCGCTGTTGCTACAGCGTTGCTGTTTATTTTTTGGGCCGTAGAGCAAAGCGGCTCTGTTTCAACGAACGGAGTTTTGTCGCTGTTGGTCCCTATTTTTATTACAATGATGTATGCCATTTTGGAGCTTCGGCGAACCTGGAAACGGAAACTGACTGGAGTGTTTGCGGTTACTGTGCTAATTCCGTTTATATCTGTTATGATCTCCAGTTTTGCCCTGGCAATGCTGATTACGGTGTTTCCGGGGATCCGTGAGAATCCTGGGGTGCTCCCATTTTCCTCTTCAGCAGGAATTCTGGTTATTTATCTGACCGGCTGCCTTGTGGCTTACAGTGGTATAAAGCGAGGTGAGATGCGGAAAATGGAACAGGAGCTTCAGCAGCAGAAGTATGAAGCACAGGAACGGGATATGGACGAGATTCGCGAACTATATGCACATCTGCAGAAAGCCAAGCATGATGCTAAACACCATATTACATTACTTGAGACTCTTCTGGAAACCGGAAGAGTGGAAGAGGCGTATGCCTATTTAAAGGAGTATTCGTCTTCTGAACAGCTCCTGAAGATGGATAAGGTGTGCAGCAGGAATATGGTAGTGAATTATCTGATCAGCATGAAATCTGCGCGGATGCAGGAAGCGGGGATTCATTTTACCTGCAGTATCTGTGACCAGATTACGGGGGTGAGCGATGTAGATCTCAATATCCTGCTGGGGAATCTGTTTGACAATGCGATCGAGGCATGTGAAAGGAGAAACGGCATCAGAGAAATCTCGTTGACTATAAAGCGAAGAGGAGCTTATCTGGTGATCATCATGGAAAATACAGCAGGGGAAAATGTGTCATTCGCAGAGACGGCGAAACCGGATAAAGTAAATCACGGTTACGGACTGTCCTCAATGGACGAAATAGCAGAACGTTATGGCGGAAGAGTGCATAGGGAACAAGTGGCATCAGAAAGCAATGATAATAGGGATAAGAAAGTGAATATGGTACGGGTAAGTGTCATACTGGATACAAATTGGGACGCTTCCTATACAAAATAGGCCAAATCCTTGAATCAGGTATCCGAAACGTATAGGATTGTAATAGAATAATGCGGGCGGAGGATTGAAGGATATGGGGATGAAGCAAATCCAGTGTGATGGAGTGAGCCTTTCCTATGAAAGGGGAAAAGAAGCTCTCCAAGGCATTACATTTTCTATGGAAAGCGGAACAAATCTAGGACTGATTGGACCGATAGGTTCTGGGAAAACTACGCTTCTTCGGATATTAGCTGGAATATTGGAGGCAGATGGAAGGATAGAGATGGCTGCATCCGAGCCAGCCGGCTATATGCCTGCATCGGGTGGTCTGATCAATGAGCTGACAGTACGGGAAAATCTGGATATCTGGCGCCGGGCTTTCCATACATCCAAAACGGAGTTCGATATGTTGCTCAAAATACTGGGGATTTCCAGAATTATTGACCAAAAGACTGGGACCTTGTCTTCCGGTCTTAAGAAGCTCGTGCTGTTTGCCTGTACGGTGGTTGGAAAGTCCCCGGTTATTCTTCTGGATGAACCCTTTGTCCATCTGGATATAGAAAGTTGTATGAAAGTACAGAAAGTGATTACGGAGTACCTAGCGGAAAGCACGGTTATCATATCTTCACATAACTTGGAATATCTGGCAGGGATCACAGACAGCCTGTTGATTCTAAAAACCGGTAGTCAGATATTCCATGGTACTCCGGAGCAGCTCCGGCAGCAGTACAGTAAAGATGCTGAGAAAGACTTAAAAGAGTTATATCTGGAAGCGGTAAAGGTGTCTGACTATGGAAATGGACGCAGAGAAGGAGAGATGTGAATATGAGGACAAAACAATTGTGTTCTGCGTTTTTGCGTGAAATCCGACTGATGCTGATATTCTGGCGGATGGAACTTGGGATTATGATTCTTTCACCGGTCATTTTTTCCCTGATACCATACTTAAGGGAGTTCCGCGGACGGTCCAATCTGGATCCGGAGGTTCTGGCATATGCAGGATTAAGTGCAACTGCGGTATATCTCGTATACTATGTTATTTATGAGACGACAAAATGTGAAAGAGAGTCAAAAAGTCTGGAGAAAGCAGCAGCATTTTGGGGAATTAAAAGGATCGTCCTTGCAAAAAGTATCGTTGCTGGATGCGTTGGGCTTCTGGGGGAAATCCTCTTTTGTGTCTGCTATAGCGCCATACATATGGAAACAGATATCTTCTCTTTGGAAATCTTCTTACTTACCGTTCTGAATACAGTGATTTTTGCTTTTCTAGGTACGGCAATTTTGTGTATTACAGACAGCCTGGTAGCCAATACGGTTCTGGCAATGTTCCCCTTCCTGTCACTTACGGTTATTCTTTTACAAACGGTTTGGCTTAATATATTTATTCTGGTAGTAGAAAGTATGGCTACAGTAATAGTGCTACACAAACTTCAGGGGCAGATCAGAAGAGGCCATGCTGGCTGGCTACGGTAAGTTCAATGGAATCAAAAAGTAAAGTCTCCAGACCAATGAATTCCAAATCTGTGGCAGCAGGCGAACCAATCTAAGATGTATATTTTCATAGCGTAGTGTGGCTTTGCACGGATTATGGAAAAAACGGAGTGATTTAGAGTCAGACCCAGGGGAAATGTGTTCCAGCAAATTATGTTTAGGATAAATATGGAGGGCGGCCGTATTCCGGCCAGCCCCAATTAAGTATGTATTAATGTGTTTGGCTGTTTATTATCAATATATGGTTGTGCTTCCTATCGTCTTGCTATTGTGTATCTAGCCTGATGAATTAGGAACGAAGGAATGTTTTAATGAGTCCAGCCACTTCGTCTGCACGGGAGGCAATTAGCGGATGCGTTCCTTCGTCAAATATTCTATAGCTGATCTGAGGATTCAATTCGTGTAAATGTTTGCATTCTTCTTCCATGTTGTTTGAAAGCATTTCATCCTGTTTGCTGATTGTAATTAGCAGCGGAAGTTGGATCGTTTCTATAGGAGCATGAAAGATTCGGATTTGCTTTCTTTCATAATTCACAAGGGCTTCTGTATCTAAGTCAACAACATATTCCCAATCTTCGCCTTGGCACCACTCATAAAATCCTCTTGCCTGCTCATTGCTTTTGGCAAATTGCCGTTCTCGAATAATACCATCAGCAAAACCTTTCGGCAAAGAGTTGCCGTCAAAACTATCTGCTACCACTTTTTTGAATAGTTCTGGTGTTTCTAGAGCGGCATTGATAGCCGCGTAGGCACCGCCGCTTGTCCCGATTAGATTTACTTTCCCATAGTTTAGTGTTCTGCATAGTTCTATAATTTGATGGCCCTGATCGATCCAGAGTTCATCAGGAAACTTTATAATCCGATCTGATTTGCCATTACCTAAGAAATCAATAGAAATTGCTTTCAGATCATCCGTGTACAGCGGCAGAAGATATTTAAACATCTTTGAAGAAGCAGTATTCCCATGAAGAAAAATACAAGGTTCTCCATTTCCGGTTTCAGTATAAAAAATATTCTTTCCGTAGTAGTTAAAATATGACATAAATGCCCTCCTTATCATTGTTTGTGTTTTGATATACAGGGCGATGTGTCTATCCCTGTATGCTATTTCATAATCCGCATCTTTATCGCCTCCTCTAACAAACTTTAAATGTTATATCTCTATACACAATTTTAATATATATCTATGATACCACAGCATTGATACAAAATTAAGCATAAAGACATACTAGATTACACCCGGTCATTCTGTAATTAATCTTACGTTTTTGTAAGTGGAAGATTACTACCTTATATGATAAACTTATCAAAGAACAACAAAGAAAGGAGTAAACTAATGCTTACGCTAAGCGATGTTGAGCAGTTTGCAAAAGAAAATAATGTGAAATATCAGATTATTGATGAGAAAGATTTCTCGACAGAAAAAAGTTATGAGGGGATTAAGAGAGCGGTTATTATCCGTTTTGATGATGACGGTAATGCCACAGGATATTCTATAGTAGATAAAACCCCAAAATAGCATTAAAGGTTTCGAAGACTGTAGTAAGTGTAGGACAGAAATATCTTGAAGCTAGTGGAGTATATGTCATGAAAAGGGTTCTTATTGTTGAGTCTGATATGGATTATGCAATTGAGACAGGAATACGTTGGGGAAGGAAGGGATTTGCTCCAATATTTGCTTTTTCCATTCGAGAGGCAGTAGCCGAAACGCGATTACAGGAGCCGGAGCTTATTCTTGTTAATCAAAGTTTGCGTGATAGTAGTAGGAATGAATTCCTAAAGGAACTAAATAATTCTGGTTACTATGTGCAGACAGGCATTAGAGTGAAAGAAGACGGCTTAGATAATAAGTATATTCTAATTGATAAAAGTGAACGCATTGTAATTGAAGAGTCGATAGACACGGAATAATGGTAGTGATTTATAAGTCTCGTTATTTCTTCTTCTGTCGACATCAGAATAATTATCCCTTTCTTCTGAATATTGAACACAAATAACTGCCCAATTATTACGAAAAAAATTTTTAATATGATAGCATATCTTCATTTAGAACAGGTGCTAATCAAGGTTTGAGTTGGATATTATTAGGACTATATGCTAGAATAGAGACATCAATCAGAAATAAGGTGGAAATTTGGATGAATAACAAATATGGTATACCCAAAGTCAAAGTGTCTCGAATTTCAGCGGAGGATCTTCTCCGTATACGTGAAGAGGAAGCGCAGAGAGCTTTTGCTCAACAGTTATACTTAAGTATAATTGTATTACATGACAAATTTGACTACGATAAAGGTGACTTGAAAAAGTATCTGAGTGAAATGCTGAAACAGTATGACAGTATGGATAAGAATTTCTGTTCCATGGATGATGTGGTTGAGACTGTAAAATCAGAAATAGGAATTGACTTGCGGACGATATAATTCTGGCCAATTAATTTCAGTTGATGTAAAAACAGAAAATTGATATTATTACTATATAGTGTAAGTTCTTAAGTGAGGAGAGCATTCGCTTGACTCAAAATTAACATAATCCCTGGTAACAGGTGAATTGTATTTAGCCTTTGGTATATATGCCAAAGGTTTTTTTATTAATGAAAAGAATTTACAGAATATAAAAATGAAAGGAGAGATTGTATGCAGAAGGAGATTATGAACAACGATAATACGCAAGAGGTGAATAATGAAAGAAAGATTGAAATCCATAAGCAATGTGTTTTTTGCCATCAAATGAAGACAGTGTATATGACAGAAGACGAATACGAAAAGTATGAGTTACATGCAGCAGGTGTTGGCCTTATACAGGAGATGCTCCCAGAGATAGACAAATGTGATCGTGAATTACTAAAGAGCGGCATATGTGGTGATTGCTGGAAGAATATGTTTGGTCCCGCCCCATTGGAACAGGATGAAGATGGCGAAGACAACAATGAAGAGGATAACGAATGAGAGGTGATGAGACCTCTTTTTTTTATGCAGTTTTAGTAAAAGGAGGAAGCAGCCAGTATGCTCTGGCTGCAATTTTTATTTTGGAAAGTACAAATTATTCAAAGGAATTTATTGATAAAATTAATTGTATGTCAGGGAAATATTCCAGATGGGCAATTTTTCAAGATTTAATTACAATGATGGCCATAAGCATGGCAAATGCCTGCGATAAGCGGCAGGCAAAAGAACGAGAAGATGAGTATATGAGTATAATCCATCGTTATAATAAGTCGGAGCAGGAGACTTTTCCAGAAATGTTAGGTATCATAGTCAGTGCGCTCGAACAAAATCCGGATCAGGATTTTCTTGGTGATATCTATA
>DWVA01000233.1 GCA_019120475.1 Candidatus Blautia intestinipullorum
ACAGATGAAAAAAACGCAGAACAATACAGCAGGCGGGCAGGAAAGTAAAGAATTTCTGCGGACGGAGCCTCTGGGAAAGCTGCTTTTAAGGCTGGCGCTGCCTACGGTCGCCGCCCAGCTTATCAATATGCTGTACAATATTGTTGACAGAATCTACATCGGGCATATTCCGGAGATTGGGGCAACGGCGCTGACAGGTGTTGGCGTATGTATGCCGCTGATCATGATCGTCTCCGCATTTGCCGCATTGGTAGGTTACGGTGGAGCTCCCCGGGCGTCTATTTTTATGGGGAAAAAGGATAAGGAGTCGGCGGAAAGAACACTGGGAAACTGCTTTTTTCTCCAGATCCTGATTTCCGTTGTCCTTACAGTGATCCTGCTGATCTGGAACAGGGATCTGCTTATGGCTTTCGGCGCAAGCGAGAATACTATCGGGTATGGCGTAAGCTATATGAACATTTACGCCCTGGGAACAATTTTCGTGGAGATTACACTTGGAATGAACGCCTTTATAACAGCTCAGGGATTTGCAAAAACAGGAATGCTGTCGGTCCTGATCGGGGCAGTTACGAATATTATCCTGGATCCGATTTTTATTTTTGGTTTCGATATGGATGTGAGGGGAGCTGCGCTGGCCACGATTATTTCCCAGGCCCTTTCCTGTATATGGGTAGTCAGCTTTCTGTGCGGAAAGAGGACGTTTCTCAGGATAAAAAGAAAAAATCTCGGTCTGACTCCGGGTATCATCCTTCCGTGCCTGGCTCTGGGGATCGCGACTTTTATCATGCAGGCAAGTGAAAGTGTGATTTCCGTCTGCTTTAACAGTTCTCTGCAGAAATACGGCGGAGACATCGCAGTAGGAGCAATGACGATTCTTACAAGTGTCATGCAGTTTGCCATGCTGCCGCTGCAGGGACTTGGCCAGGGCGCGCAGCCTATTATCAGCTATAATTACGGAGCAGGCGACGCGGGAAGAGTCCGGGCTGCTTTTAAGCTGCTTTTGAAGGTCAGTCTGGGATATTCGGCTCTTCTGTGGGGACTGGTCATGCTGATCCCGGGAGGATTTGCCTCTATGTTTACTTCAGATTCCCAACTGGTGGATTATACAAGGACCGCTCTTCGGATCTATATGGGCGCTATGGTCCTTATGGGAATCCAGATGGCCTGCCAGATGACCTTTAACGCGCTTGGAAAAGCGACGGAATCTATCATTGTGGCGGTAATGAGGAAATTTGTCCTTCTGATCCCGCTTATCTACATTATGCCGCATATTATAACAGCAGATCAGACGATGGCCGTTTATATGGCGGAGCCGATTGCGGATGTGATTGCAGTAAGCTTTACGGCGGTTCTGTTTACCGTCCAGTTTCGGAAAATTATAAAAGGAATTCAAAAGGCATAAGAAAAGACAGAAGGAAGAAAAAGGGATAAGGAGTGCGGGATGAAGATATTGGCAGATAAAAGAATCCGTATGATGATATACAAAATAATTGCGGCAATACTGCTTTTTTGTCTGCTTTCTTCAGGACTGACAGTTCTTGTGCCTGAAGCAGCGGCGGTATGTATATTGTTTGCCGGACTGGGAACAGGAATTGTGATCCTGGCAATTTGCTTCAGATACTTCAGAGAACAGAATAAAATTATGGAAGAAGCTTCCTCTGTGATCACAGAATATCTTTCCGGCAATCTTAAGGAGCGTATTCCCTGCGAGGAGGAAGGAGAGTTATACCGTCTGTTCCATGAAGTAAATTCCCTTGCTTCTGTTTTAAATGCAAAGATGGAAAAGGAGCGTAGCTCCAGAGAATTTCTGAAAAATACGATTTCAGATATTTCCCATCAGCTAAAAACGCCGCTGGCGGCGCTGAATATATATAACGGACTTCTTCAGGGAGAAACAGAAGACCTTCCGGAACTGAATGAGTTTGCGGTGCTGTCAGAAAAAGAACTGGAGCGGATAGAAACTCTGGTCCAGAATCTTCTGAAGATCGCAAAGCTTGACGCGGGATCTATCGTTTTTGACAAAACCCGGGAGAATTTGTCGGATCTGATGAAGGAGATCGAACTGCATTTTGTATACAGGGCAAAAGAGGAAGGGAAAACGCTGTCCGCAAAAGGAGAAGAAGATATTTTTCTGGAATGTGACAGGAGCTGGATGACGGAAGCGATTGAAAATATTGTAAAAAACGCTTTTGACCATACGAAAGAGGGAGATACTGTGGAAATCCGCTGGAATCAGTCCGCATCCATGGTCCGCGTGATCATAAAAGACAATGGAACCGGGATACATCCGGAAGATCTTCATCATATATTTAAGCGGTTTTACCGAAGCAGATTTTCTCAGGATAAGCAGGGAATCGGATTGGGTCTGCCGCTGGCAAAAATGATCGTGGAGGCCCACGGAGGCGTCATAGAAGTTTCCAGTATCTTGGGAAAAGGTACGGAATTTATCCTTACATTCTGCCCTCAAACTTAGGATTCCTACAAAATTGTAGGGTGAAAGTCACTCTGCCGTAAGGTACAGGTGGTATTCTCTGCAAAAAGGAATAAGAAAGAGGTGCTTCAAAATGGATTTATTAGAAGTTCAGTCAGTTTCAAAAACCTACGGCAGCGGTGAGACATCTGTTCACGCGCTGAAAAATGTCAGTTTTTCCGTTCAGAAGGGGGAATATGTGGCGATCGTAGGAGAATCTGGATCCGGCAAAAGTACTCTGCTGAATATGATCGGCGCTCTGGATACGCCTACTTCCGGAAAAGTATGGATCGACGGAAGAGACATTTTCGCCATGGAGGAAAAGAAACTGACGGTCTTCCGCAGAAGAAATATTGGTTTTATATTTCAGGCATTTAATCTGATACCGGAGCTTACAGTGGAACAGAACATGATTTTTCCTGTTTTGCTGGATTATCAGAAACCGGACAAAAGATATCTGGAGGAGCTGCTTGCGGTGCTGAACCTGAAGGAAAGGAGAAATCATCTTCCCGGACAGCTTTCCGGAGGGCAGCAGCAGAGAGTGGCTATCGGCAGGGCGCTGATCACACGTCCTTCTCTGATCCTCGCAGACGAGCCTACAGGAAATCTGGATTCCCGGAACAGCAGCGAGGTGATCGCCCTTCTGAAAAAAGCTTCCCGAAGGTTTGCGCAGACGATCGTTATGATCACCCATAACAGAAGTATTGCACAGACGGCAGACAGGGTCCTTCAGGTCTCGGATGGTGTTCTTACGGATCTGGGAAGATGTTGTCAGTGAAATCCGGATCTGTTTCTATGTTGGAGTAAAGAAATAGTCAG
>DWVA01000234.1 GCA_019120475.1 Candidatus Blautia intestinipullorum
ATTTTTGGATTTATTATATTAGCGTTATGGAACTACGATAAACATCAGGAACAGAAGAAAATGCAGGATCTGACTGCATACAGCCACCATACCAGGGAAATTATACCATCTATGGGGCGGGCATTAGAAAAAATAGGAGAAATGTCAGAACATATGGAAGAGGTAGAACAGATTATTGAAGAACTGCGTGAGATCTGCGATATGGATGGACTGCAGACAACTAAGAGTGCCAGAGCTGTGAAAAGTTTTGAGAGCACAGGAATTATTGCTCTTGATCTTCAGCTGGAAAGATATTTAGAAGAAGCAGAGCAACAGGATTTTACACTGGACATTATCGTTCGTGCGCCTGTGAAAGATATTTTAAAAAATAAAAATATTGAAATATATTCATTACTGCAGATCGTAGGAGATTTGTATCGGAATGCAAATAAAGTTGTCGGAAAAAATGAAAACGAAGGACGTATCCTGCTGTGTTTTGGGTATAATACAGCTGGTTTTTATGAGCTCTCTATTTATGATAATGGTGAACCGTTCCCGGAATATGTTCTCGATCATTTAGGAAAAAGAGGTGTTACTACAGGCGGTACCGGGCATGGGATCTCTGATATTTTTGAAGCGCTGCACCGTGGAAAGATGAGTTTCTTTTTAAATCAGCAGCTTCCAGAGGAAAGCATTTTTACTAAAGGTATTTGTATTACTTTTGACGGCCAGGAAAAGGTTTCTGTAAATAGTCGATAATCCTCGATATTTGTCGATAACTGTCGATGGGTTATCGACAGTTTTTTCTAGAGGAATTCCTTAAAATAGTATCAAGTTGGCATATGGCCGACAAAATACCATTTTAAGGAGGGAAAAAGGTGAAAAGAAAAAGAAACCGAAGGTACACGAAAACACTCTTAAGCCTCTTGCTGGCATTGCTGCTGGCGCTGCAAGGAACAGAGCCGATCTTTGTCCAGGCAAAAGAGACGATTGAAGAGATGCCTCGCAGCGTTGATTTTTCAAGACCGGAACCTTTGACTGAAACAGAGGCCGGAATCGAAGAATCAGATGCGGCGGAGGAAACAGAAGAGGTGCAGAAGCCTACTCAGGAGGAAAACAAAACAAATCCTGAAAATGCACCGCCATCAGAGGAAGGCATAGAGGGGACAGAAAGCGGAGAGCAGAAGAAATCATCTGATCAGCCGTCCCAGGCGGCCAAGGAACAGACAAATGATGAGCAAACATCTGCGAGTGGAGAGGATAAAACTTCTGAAGCAACAAAGTCTGAAGAGGAAAATGCAGAAGTTGAACTGAAGGAACCTGAAGATTATTATCCTCTTCCTGAAGAACCGGAAGGTGAACTGGTTGATTATGATCTGGAATCCCGTACATATAAGACCGGGGATAAACAGTATACAACGGTCTTCGGCGGTTATGTGGGAACTTATGAAGATGAGGATGGGAAAGTTCAGCTTACTGACAATACACTGGTTGAAAGCGAGCCAAAAGTCAAGACACGTGCAAGGAGTGCGGAACCGGCTTCAACTGTGTATGAAAATGAAGCGAATGACTATACGACCCAGCTTCCATCTTCTATCACAGAAAATGCAGGAATCAAAATTCAGCAGAATGATTATGAGATTGAACTTATACCTGCTGGAGGCGATTACAGCCATTCCACTGTAAAGGAAAATGCGATTCTTTATAATCAGGTATATGATGGGATTGATGTCCAGTATACAGTACTCGATGACAGCGTAAAAGAAGATATCATCCTCCGGAAGCAGACGGAACAGACTTCTTTTGCTTATGAGCTAAATATTCCTGGTTTGAAAGCGGAGCTAAAAGATAATCAGGTTTATCTCTATCCAGAGAAAAAAGGAATTGAAGATGCGGAATATATTCTGGAAGCACCATCCATGGAGGATGCAGCAGGTGCGGTAAGTTTCCATATTACTTTAAATCTGGAAGAGAAGGATGGGAAACAGATTTTGACAGTTCTTCCGGATACAGAGTGGCTGCAGAGCGAAGAAAGAGAGTATCCGGTTCGGATCGATCCTTCTACAATCAGTATTGACCGCAGCCAGTTCAGCCTGATCGGAGTAGAACAGGGAAGTCCAAACACGACAGTCGGTGACAATAATTATCCGTATGTGGGGTATGATGATGGTATTAAATCTGGGAACTTAGCAGATTATGGTACTGCTCATATGATCTGCAGGACCTTTGTAAAGGTGAATGCGGATTTCAGCGTGATCCCGAAAGACTCCAAGATTGATAATGCCACATTTTCTGTCAGCCAGAGGACGAATTTCAGTAATGGTGCATCCCAGTTTGGATTATACCGTGTAGACGAACCGTGGAGCATTGATATCACATGGAAGACACAGCCATATAATCATACCTTTATTGATGTTCAGAATGCGAAAACACAGCGGAATGAATACATTAATTATGATGTAAAAGATCTGATTAATGACTGGGTGCAGGGGACATATGCCAACAACGGCATGGTGTTAAAAGCGATTGATGAGGCTGCAGACCTTGAAGCTGCCATGCAGTGTGAAGTGCTGAATAATAAGAATTCAGTCTATGGGCCAAAGATTACTGTTCAGTGGTCTCCGGCAGAAGATCCCTATCTGCGGGATATGTCTCTGGATGAGACGAAAATTAATCTGCGTCCGATGACAGAGAAAAGTGTGAATGGGAAACTGAAATTTGATGCGGTTTTCCCGGACGGAGTCGCTAAGAGTAAATCTACAGTGGAATATTATCTGACACCGGATGAAGAGGATGCAGAGAAACATCATACAGCAGAGGCACTGCCGCTTTATTCCTATCCGGACAGTACGGAATACAATAAGCAGTTTCCAGAGGCGAATAAATATTTAAGTAAAGATTCCAACTGGCAGGGAGCATTGTATTCTGGCTTGACGAAAGACAAGCTGTATCAGTTTAAAGCAAAGGCATCAAAAGAAATTGACGGGAAACTGGAAACAGGAAAAGAAGTATCCAGTGACACTTTCGTGATCTATGAAGTGAAGCAGTATGATACATTCCCGAAGATTGCAAAGTATTACGGAATCCCGCTCGCTACGATTATGAAGGACAACCAGGTGATTGATGCCCTGGTAGTGGCGAACAATACGATCTTTATCCGGAATCCAAAGACGAATGTTCCGTATAATCCGGCTCCGCTGACCGATATCGACAAGATGAAGATTGACGGTGCCCTGATGGGACGTGGGCTTCACTGTGAGTTTGGATTTGAGCCGGTAAACTTAAATACCGGTAATTTCTACATGGATCAGAGCGATGCTTCTTTAAATGATCTGGGCGGCGAATTTTCTATTACAAGGAGCTATAACTCAAAAGCTACTGATAGAAACTCGATGTTCGGGCGAGGCTGGAGCTTTAACTATGACCAGGCGCTTTCCATGCTGGAGGACGGCACGATTCTCTATATGAGAGGTGATGGAAGTACCCTCTTCTTTGAAAAAAATGAAGATGGCTCCTATAGTGCGCCGAATGGTTATGAATATGATCTGAAATCAGTATCTTATGAGGATACGGATTATGACTATATTGGCTGGGAGATCACAGATGCAGAACAGAGCATTTGGTCTTTTGACAAATATGGTATGCTCCGTTTTGTTACTGATGTAGACGGATTCAAGACAGTTTTAGATTATGATGATGATTATAATCTGGAATCGATCACAACTCCTTCCGGCAAGAAGTTCCAGATCAAGCAGGACGATCAGGGGTATGTAACAGAGATCACTCTGCCGGATGGCGGAAAGCTTTCTTATGAGTATGATGAATCTGGAAACTTAACAGGTTATGTTGATGCTGCTGGAGGAACGTATTCCTATCATTACGATGATCAGTATCGTATGACAAGCTGGCAGGATGCCAATGAGAATACGGTAGTTACCAATGAGTATGATGAAGAAGGACGTGTCATTAAGCAGACCGATGCTAATGGAAATACGTCCACAATGGAATACAGCGATGGTCAGACCGTTACAACAGATAATGAAGGAAATGTCACAACCTATAAATATGACGATCAGTATCGCACAACAGAGATCATCTACCCGGACGGAACGACCTGTCAGAAGACATATAATTCAGAGAATCAGTTAGAATCTGAAACAACAGCAAACGGGACCAAGTCTTATACTTATGATGAGTTTGGGAATATTGCGACAGAGACGAGGGAAGACGGGGCAACTGCTTCTTATGTCTACAATTCTCAGAATAAGCTGGTATCCTTTACAAATTATAATGGCGCTGTTACCACAAATGAGTATGATGGATCTGGAAACCTCATAGCAATGAACAATCCGGATGGCAGCAGTATTACCTATACTTATGATGCTCTGCACCGGATGGTTTCCATGACAGACGGTCGAGGTATCACAACAACTTATGCATATGACGGTGCAAATCTGACTTCTTATGTAGACGGAGAGGGAAATACCTGGAGTTTTGCATATGACTCCATGAACCGGATGACCTCAAAGACAGATCCTCTCGGGAATGTGGAATCCATCAGCTATAATGCAAACGGCGATGTTACAGCAGAGACGGCGGCTGATGGAGGAGTAACAAAATATAAACTGGACAAGATTGGAAATATCAAGTCCATAACAGATCCACTTGGAAATGTGACGAAGTTTACCTATGATGCCATGTATAACATGACAAAAGGAGAAGATCCGGAAGGTAACACGGTCACTTACGAATACAATAAAAACTATCAGGAAGTCTTAGCAACCAATGCCGCAGGAGCGACCATTTCCTATGAATACGACAGCATGGGAAGAGTCGTGAAAGAGACGAATGAAGATTTCGGAACGAAACTGTACGAATATGATGCAGCTGGAAATCTTGTAAAATACACAGACGGAGAAGGCGGGGCGACTGTTTCCGAGTTCAATAAGCTGGGACTTGTTACAAAGACAACAGATGCGGTTGGCAATGTGACACAGTATTCCTATGATTCCCTTGGAAATGAAACGCAGTCTATACATGCAGACGGCGGCAAATATACGACCACTTATGACAGTATGGGAAGAGTCTCTTCTGAAACAGATGAGCTTGGTGCGGTAGTAACCTATACTTATGATGCGAATGGAAATATTATTTCCATGAGTGATGATAGTGGGCGTACCTATACTTATGAATACGACCGTAATAATAATAAGATTAAGGAGACGAACCCGGAAGGTGGAGTCTGCACTTATACTTATGACAAGGCCGGCCGACAGACTTCTTATACAAATGAAGAAGGACAGACAGAAACATATACTTATGACAGTGCAGGAAGAGTAACAAGCACAGAGAATGCTCTGAAAGAAGTCTATACGAATGAGTATGACTTGAACGGAAATATCGTTAAGAGTACAGATGAGAAGGGAAATGTCAGCACCTTCACCTATGACGGTCTTGGAAATCTGACTACCTTTACAGATCCGCTCGGCAATATTACTGCAATGAAGTATGACTCTCTGGGGAATCTCCAAGAGACAGTGGATGCCTTAAAGGGAAGTACAACTTACAGCTATAATTCCATGGGAAATTCCACGAAGATGACAGATGTACGTGGAAACAGCTACACTTATTCTTATGACAAGAATGGAAATAACACGGCTGTAAATGGTCCTGACGATACAAAGACGACCATGAAGTATGACGCTATCGGGCAGCTTGTTTCCATGACGGATGCACAGGGTCTTAAAGTGAAATACCAGTATGATGGTATGGGCAGACTGATCCTTGAAGAAGATAATGCCGGCAACAAGACTGCATATACTTACGATACAGCAGGAAATGTTTTAACAGAAACAGATCAGCTGGAGCGGACAACAGCCTATACTTATGATAAATATGGGCGTCTTTTAGAGATCAAAGAAGCGGACGGCAGTGTTACATCCTATGAGTATGATGTGATGGACCGCATTACCGCAGTAACGGATGCAGAAGGCAACCGGACAGAATTTGCTTATGATAAAGTAGGCAATCAGATCTCTATGACGGAGGCTGACCAGGCAGTATATCAGTATGCTTTTGATAAACTGAACCGTATTGTATCTGTAACAGATCCCCTCGGTGCAGTGGAAAATTATCAGTATGATGCCAACGATAACATGACGGCATCGACAGATGCGAACGGAAACAGCACAAGTTATCAGTATGATGCAAACGACAACCTGACGGCAGTAACGGATGGTCGGGGGAATACGACTTCCTATGAATATGATGAACTGGGCAGGCTGATCAAGGAGACTTCACCGCTTGAAGAGGTGAAGGAATACCGTTACGATGCAGCAGGAAATCTGACAAAATATAAAGATCCGCTGGAACTCATTACGGAATATAAATATGATGCTTTAGGAAATATGGTAGAGGAGATCTCTCCAAAGGGGGCTTCCACGACCTACACCTATGACAAGCATGGAAACATTCTTTCTAAGACAGATCCGAAAGGGAATACGACAACCTATGAAGTCAACCTGAATGACCAGGTGACGAAGATGGTTCAGCCCAATGAAGGGGAATATACTTATAAATATGATACCGCCGGAAGACTGGGAAATATTACAAGTCCGCTTGGATATACCACGTATTTCTCTTATGATCTTGCTGACAACATTATCAAGGAGCGCAACAGCCTGGATCAGACAACAACGTATTCCTACGATAAGCTTCACAGGATGACCGGTAGTGTCGATGCGAAAGGTGGAACAAGTACATTTGCATATGATATCCGTGATAATCTGACCAGCGAGACGGATGCTCTCGGAAGAACCACCACTTACACTTATGACCAGACTGGCAATATGATCCAGTCCGTAAATCCCCTGGAGCAGGTGACGGAACTGGTTTACGATCCGGTTGGCAATTTGAAAGAGACGACTCTGCCGGGCGGCAGAACGACCTCTTATCAGTATGATGGAAATTATAATCTGACCAAAACAACGGATCCGATGGGAAATGCTACTTCCTATGCTTATGATAAGAGCAACCGCCTGACGAAAGAGACAGATGCCCTGAAGCAGAAGGAATCCTATCAGTATGATAAAGATGGACGGATCACGAAGCTGACGGATAAGGCTGGACACAGCACAGGTTATGCATATGATAATCACGGCAATGTCAAGACTGTTACAGACAAAACGGGCCTGAATACACAGTTTGATTATGATGCGAATGATAACCTGACCAAAGTTACGGATGCCATGGGCGGCGTAACGACTTACGGGTATGACAGTATGGACTGGATGACCAGTTATACAAATGCCCTTGGAAAGACGACAGAATATACTTACGATCTGGAAGGAAATCTTACATCAAGGAAAGATGCAGCCGGCCGCACAGAACAGTTTGGTTATGACGAGTCCGGAAAATTAACAGAATATACGGCACCTTCTGGAAAGAAGATCAGCTATGATTATGACGAACTGAATGAGCTGATCAAGAAATCCTACGAGACAGCAAAAGGCAAGAAAGCAGACGACGATGTTCTGTATGCATATGATGCAGCAGGGCAGAGAGTCTCCATGACAGATGCCATCGGAGCGGCCGCATATGAGTATGATGCGCTGGGAAGGGTTACAAAAGCCAAAGACAGCGCCAGACAGACTGTAACCTATGCATATAGTGAAAGCGGTAACCTGCAGGAAATGGGATATCCGGATGGGACAAAGGTTGCTTACGAGTATGACCTGAACGATAACCTGATCAAGATCACAGACCGGCAGGGTGCAGTTACGGAATATCAGTATGATGCGCTGAACCGTATGGTGAAAACGATCCGGCCAAATGAGATCGTAACGGATGTGACTTATGATGCTTTGGATCATATCACCAAATTGGTGACAAGCTGCGCAGGCTGTGAAGAAGTACTTTCGACTTATGAGTATACTTATAACGATCAGGGATATATCGTAAGTGAAAAAGCAACGGAATCTCTTGCAGGCTATGTGTATGATGATAAGCATGACGGGAAACATGAGGACGGAAAGCATGACAGCGAATATCCTCATGGAAATAAGCATAATGGCAAGCATGATAAAGACGGAACAAATGCGATCCGAGTCGTTACAACAGAGCGTACATACGAATATGACGAAAACTGGCAGTTGACAAAGTGTACCGAAAAGGAAGAAAATAAAGGTACAACTACATACAGCTACGAATATGATTCGGCAGGAAACCGGACTGCATATGAAAAAGTCTCCAAGGGTGAGACCGTCGAGAAATATTCCTATAAATATAATGATTCCAACCAGCTCATTTCTAAGACAGAAAAGACAGACTGGAGGCCCTGGAAACATGTAAAAACAACCTATGAATATGATGAAGACGGCAACCTGATCTCTGAGTCCTCCGGTAAGAAAGATACGAAGACTTATGAGTATACGGTGGAGAATCATTTGAAAGCAGTCACCACATCAAATGAAGTTTTGATGGCCGCTTTATATGATGGCGATGGTAACCGGCTTTTTACACTGGATTATGTGGAAGACGGTAAAAAGTCCCAGAAGGGGCAGGTCCTGATCCCGGAAAGCGCAAAGACAGAAAATGGCGACAGCCCGGCAGAACAGCTGGCCGATCTGATTCCGAAGAAAAATCAGGAAGAGTATTATTCCATTACACAGTATGTCAATGACATCAATCGGGAGAATACAGAAGTTCTGATGGAACTGAAGACGGATGGAACAGCGAATGCGGCGTATACCTATGGATACAGCAGGAACAGCAGGGATACATCCGATGGAACGTCCTACTATCTGTATGATGGCCGTGGAAGTGTATCAGGACTGACTGCAGCAGACGGTGTTACGACAAACAGTTATCAGTATGATCCATATGGAAATACCATCTTTGGTACACCGGTAAGCATCAATTACTACGGATACAATGGCGAGTCAACGAACACAAATACAGGCTATCAGTATTTAAGAGCAAGGTATTACACTCCTGTAAATGGCAATTTCACAACAGAGGATACCAATACCGGAACAACGGAGAATCCGCTGACACGGAATCGGTACGGATATGTTAATAACAATCCGTTGAACTATGAAGATCCTACGGGACATTCTTTGTGGAGTAAGATCAAGAGTGCAGCATCTAAAGTAGTCAGCACGGTAAAGAAAGTTGCAAAAAAAGTTGTAACCACTGTAAAAAATGTAGCAAAAAAAGTAGTTAATACTGTAAAGAATGCTGTGAATTGGGTGGTCAATGCAGTAACACATCCGAAACAGACGATCAAGAAAGCTGTTTCTACAGTACAGAATACCTATCGCAATGTAAAACGTGCAGCAACTTCAGCTGGTTCCAATTTCGTGAAGAGTGTAAGTTCTGGTTTCCAGAAAGCCGGAAGAACATTTAGTTCTTTTACAGAGTACGTTTCTGTTAGAACCAGTGAGATTAAGGCTACGATTAAGCGTGAACTATGTACAACTGCTAACCGAATTAAAGAAGAACTGGGCAAAGTTGACTGGGGTAAAGTTGCAGTAGGTGGTCTTGTTATTGCTGGCCTTGGTGTTGCTACAATATTGACTGGTGGAGCAGCTGCAGGTGTCGCAGGAGCGATTGCTTCCAGTGCTCTTTCAGGAGCGGTTATAGGTGCTGGAAGCGGAGCGGTTATCGGAGGAATCAGCAGTGTAGCGAATGGCGGCAGCTTTGCAGAAGGTGCTTCTGATGGATTTATGTGGGGAGCCCTCGGCGGAGCCGTAACTGGCGGTACGACTGGTGCACTTGGCAGTACGGCAGTGACGGGTACCCAAAGCGCTTTGAATAATCCGTTGGCGAAGAATGTGGTGGAAAATGCTGTTGATACTGCTTTCGGAACAGTGGATGATCTGGCGCATGGCAGAGATGTAAGTTTAGGATCTATTGCAACGGACTTCGGTGTTGGGATGCTCATGTCCGGCAGAGGAACAAGCAAGGCTCCTGATGCCAATGACTTTGAAGTGCCAATTATAAACACAAAATCCGATCCGCCACTATTAGTGGATAAGCGTGCAGGACAGCTGGCGTTACCTGATAAAAGTACTAGTGGCAGTATACAGACTGGCTATTATCAGGATGTTAACGGAAAATACCATAGAACAAATGGCGAATTCGCATCGAATGTAGAAGTCGGTATTCCTAGTAATTCAGACCATTATTTGAATAGACCTTATATTAGAAAGGAAACAATAGATGCAATAAATGCTAATACGAAGGTTGATTATAAAACAGGTCAAATATATGATAGTATAAGCGGGAAATGGGTTGACCCAAATAATGTTGAATTGGGTCATAGAACAGGTGATGAGTTTGCATATTATCGTGATTGGGCTGAAAGCCAAGGAATGACACAGCAACAATTTAATGATTTTATGAATAATCCTGATTTTTATGCATGGCAAGAGGTTTATAGCAACAGAAGTCACAAATTCGAGGCCAAACATTAAGTAGTAGAAAGGAATAAAAAATGTATCCTAATATGTATAACAGAGATGAGATTTTCTTTAGACTAGGCATTGAAAAATCCGATGATTTATTGCAAAAGCTTAAAAATATTGATAATCCGAATTATCAAGATACTAAAGGAATATCATATCTTCACAGAGCGTGTCAAAGACATTATGTAGAAGCAATAAAGATTCTATTAGAATTGGGAGCTAATCCTAATATAAATGATAACAGAGGATTTTCCCCAATTTTAGAAGCGATAGGGATGATAAATGAGAACAATAATACTATTCTTGAAATGATGTTACAACACGGATTGGATTTAGATAAAATGGAGGGAGATATAACATTAAAGGAACGCATTGAATCATTTAAAGACGATGAAATGAACAAATTAGTGCAGAAATACTACCATAAATAGTTTGTGTGGACGGAGACCTTAAAGTTATAGAAGAAAACATGCAATGATGCATAGAAAGAGAGGTACGATAAGTTTGAAAGTAAGCGATATTATAAGTCAACTAAAACAGGCAAATTTGTTGGACGAAAAAGAGGTTTTTGTCTATGCGACCGTAAAAAGTATGATTGGCGGTGCAGTAGGGTCTGTACAGGGGCTTGTCCTGATCACAGTCTGCGGAGATGTATTGTATCTCCATCGTGCGAAGCTTGATAATTCGTATGCGGATTGTCTTGGAAAATTTTATCTTTCAGATCTCGGTAACATAAAAGGAAAAGCGGGTTTGTTTGGTGGCAGTTTTTCATTCGAAGCGGAAGGACAGAAGTATTGCTTCAAATTACCATCCAGGGCAAATAAATTTGTAAATTATTTTTGTAAATAGGAAATGAAAGAAGGAGGCTTGGATATAAATTATCCGGCCTCTGATTGTTTCAAAATATATAGTTAATTTGTGGAAAAATATATTGTGAAAAAAGAATTGTTTGTTTCAAGACTATGTAACTAAAATAGGAGGAATTTGCTATACTATTGTTATGGAAAATAAGAAAAAAAATATCGAAGAAAAATGCTTAGAACAAGCATTAAAAGCTGGATTAAATGGCAGAGGAGAAACAAAGAGGATTCTTCAAGCGCTTGTTGGTAAAGAGATAGAACGTTTAGATACAGAACGACCCGATTTTATAAAACGCCATTGTTCAAAATCAAAACGTGAAAAAGACACAATAGTCGGAATAGAACATTTTCGGGTAGATCATCTTTCTGTTTTGAAACAAAATGGCGATATTGGCTCGTCTGGGATTGTTTTTGAAAAAGACGTATATAAATTATATGATAAATGGCATGAGCCTGTTCGAAATGGCGAAGCATTTTCAGAAAAAATGTTAGAGGAAATTGGACAGACTATGGCAAATCAATTAATCAGATTAGAAGGAGCTACTTATCATTCTTTTATTGATTCTTTTAAGTATTCTCTTGAAAAACATTTGAGCAGTGCTTCAGTTTACCGACAGAATCTTATGAAACATGCTACCTCTGGAGAAAGGATAAAACTGGCCTTTTTAATAGAAATTCACACAGAAATGGGACGCCTTTTTTTAAATGACAAAAAAGGCACTAGGCGAAATAATAATGGAAATTTGCCTATATTCCAGGATATTGTTGATATTCTGGAGGAAATAGATAAAAAAAAGGTGGATTATATTATTTTGTGTATGGGAGATACTTTATGCACTAGCCCGGTAAAAGTTATTGCACTACATACTGGAAATATTGAAAAACAGTATAAAAGAAGAGGAATTTTTATTTATGAATATGCCGGTGAAGATTTAATTTTGACGAATTTCCAAACGGTTCGTAGAGATATTAAAAAGAATGTAAAATATATGGTTGACGGAGATAAAATAGACTACTCTTTGAATTTTACGGCTCAAGAACTTGATAATACACATAAATTATATTTATTGTTTTACGCATTTAGAAAAGCACTTGCTTGTAAAAGAAAGGGATACGATTATGTTACAACCTTATTAGTTCAAAGTTTAGTTGATGTGTTTGGTGATTTTGTGATTGATTGGGAAATACCTAAAGATAGAAGTGAAGAATGGAAAGTTAAACCCGTTTTTCTACCAGTTCCAATTGAAGTAATTAATCAGCGGTATGAAGACTTCGATAAAAAATGGAAACCTGTTGAGAAACAATAAAAAAGATATTGGTCTATCCTAATCGTAGCGTATAGTGCAGTAATGTGGTATACTTAATAAAAAGGATAATACCTTATTATCCTTTATACAATATGTTATTTTTGAATATAAGAATGCAGAAGAGGAAAAAATGTATACAACTGATTTATTTAATTTTAGATTCGTAGATCGTGATGAGGCAAGAAATAAGTTTAGAGCTTTTTTTGCAAATTCAGATGGAAATGTTTTATGGGTAAAAGGGAAGAGAGGATTAGGGAAAACTACTTTTATAAATTTTATGTTAGAAGAATATACACAATATAATTTGTGCTATTTTGATATTCCGAAAAACAGTAATTCTATCGAAATGATTTCTGAATTCATAAAACAGTTAGAACGCCAGTGTGATTTGAATTTCATCGAAGAAACACAAAAATGGTATAAAGAATTTTATTGTAATACATACAAGATAATAAAAAAAATAACAACCGTTTTATTCCCTAAGATAAGTAATTTAATAGAAACCATACTAGATACTGGTTATTATGTAATTACAAAATCAGATGAAAGAAAAGAATCAATTGATATAATTTATCATTTTATTTCTTTGATTCTATCCCAAAAGAAATTGTGTATTTGTATAGATAATTTATCTCGTTGTAATATAGATACGCTACAATTTTTCTTTAAAATTATAAAAAATTTTTTGTTGGAAGAAAACTTCAGAGCTTGCATCGTAACAACAACGGAGGATTTAAGCACAGATACAAAAGATGAGATATTTCATTTTCTGCCCTTTACTGACATAGAAATTTTACGTTTAAAAAAATATGAGTATTTTTTTCAAATATTAGAACCTATATTTCACCTCGACAATTTTAAAGAAGAGGATTTTGAATATATTTTTATAAAATGTGAAGGAAGTCCTAAAAAACTTTCAACCATAATTAGTAAATTATTAGAAAAACATGGGATTTCTTTCCGCAAAAACCAAAAAGCTTTCATAGATAAATTAGTATTATTTTCAATCCTTCAATCAGAATCTATAAAATTTAAAGACACTGATTTCTCTTCAGCCCAAAAATGGATCCTCTTTTCGTTCTTATGCATAGGAGAAAGGGTTCCGATTAACTATTTAAGAGATTTAGCAATTTATATTGCTAATAAGTTTTTTCTTTATATCACCTACGATATTAATATATTCAATATGGAATTTCTTAATCTTATAGAATCTCGAATATTGCAGTATGATGACAAAAATGGTCAGGTAGACACTTGCCATGATGAAGATTTCCTTGAACTAGAAGATATCTTTCATAAATCTCCGGTATTTGGAATGTTTTCAAGTCGGACTGTAGAGTTTTTTACCATGCATAAAGAGTACATTAATCATGAAAAGATAATCTGTAAGAATGCGATGCACGCTAACAATTTAGATTGGGAAAAAATTAATTTTAGATATGGCAAAAAACTATTCAGACAAAAACAATATCAAGATGCTCAGCAGATTTTCAGCAGATTATCTGATAGTTTTCATAAATTGAATCCTATACAAATATTAGTAATTGGCATAAATTCTTATGAAACAGGAAATTTTAAACTTGCTATTTCGCAGCTTTTGTATCTGCAACCTGAAATTTTAAAATACAGAAGAGTGAAATATTATTATAACTATTATCTGGCAAAAAGTTATAATAATATAGGGGAGGTATGCAAATCAATTCACATTCTTGAAGCAATTATGCAAGAAATACCAGCGGAAAGTCAAGAATATCTAACTATTTTAAATCTTTTGCATATGTACTATCTCGAAATACCAGGAAAG
>DWVA01000235.1 GCA_019120475.1 Candidatus Blautia intestinipullorum
AAACACCTATCGGACCGGCAGCAGGCCCCAATACTCAGCTTGCGCAGAACATTGCGGCTTCCTATTACGCAGGCGCCCGCTTCTTTGAACTGAAAACAGTACAGAAAATGGACGGAGACGAGCTGGCCGCATGTATCAACCGTCCCTGTATCCTTGCAGAAGACGAGTGCTACAACTGCGAATGGTCCACAGAGCTTTATGTGCCTCAGGCAATGGGCGAATATATCAAGGCGTGGTTTATGCTTCATGTGATGGCGAAAGAGTTCGGCCTTGGAAGTACAGACGGATTCCAGTTTAACATATCTGTGGGGTATGATCTTGCGGGGATCAAAGAACCGAAGATCGATACCTTTATTGAGAACATGAAGGAAGCAAAAGATACGGAGATCTTTAAAGAGTGCCGCCAGTGGCTTCTGGAGCATGCAGACAGATTCCGTCATGTGACGAAAGAAGATATTGAGGCGATCCCCTCAAATATCTGTAATTCCGCTACGATCTCCACTCTTCACGGATGTCCGCCAAACGAGATCGAGAGCATTGCCAATCATCTGTACAAAGAAAAACATCTGAACACTTTTATCAAATGCAATCCAACCCTCCTGGGTTATGAATTTGCCAGAAAGACCATGGACGATATGGGATATGATTATATGAAATTCGGAGACTTCCATTTTCTGGATGACCTCCAGTACAAGGATGCCATTCCCATGTTCCGCCGTCTGATGGCTCTGGCGGATGAACTGGGTCTTGCTTTCGGAGTGAAGATCACAAATACCTTCCCGGTGGATGTGACAAGAAATGAGCTTCCCAGCGAAGAAATGTACATGTCCGGAAAGGCGCTTTTCCCGCTGTCCATTTCCCTTGCGGCGAAGCTGTCGCGGGAATTTGACGGAAAGCTCAGGATCGCTTATTCCGGCGGAGCGGATTATTTCAACATCGACAAGATCGTGGACTGCGGCGTATGGCCGGTAACAGTAGCTACAACGATCCTGAAGACGGGAGGCTATCAGAGATTCTCCCAGATGGCGGAGAAGATTATGGCAAAGGGCGTAAAGCCATGGACAGGCATTGACGTGGAAGCACTGGAGAAACTGGCGGAGAATGCGAAAAAAGATCCCCACCATGTAAAGAACATCAAGCCGCTTCCAAACCGTAAAAATGATCGGGAAGTACCGCTTCTGGACTGCTATTTTGCTCCCTGTCAGGAAGGATGTCCCATTCATCAGGATATTCCGGAATATATTTCTCTTGCAGGTAAGGGAGAATATGCGGAAGCTCTGCGTGTGATCCTTGACAAAAACGCTCTTCCGTTTATTACAGGAACGCTCTGCGCCCATAACTGCATGTATAAGTGTACCAGGAACTTCTACGACGAATCGGTAGATATCCGGAAAACAAAGCTCCTGGCGGCGGAAAAAGGATATGACAGTGTGATCGGCGAAATTTCCGCAGGAGAAAACTGCGGCAGGAAGACAGCAGTTGTAGGCGGAGGTCCTGCGGGAATCGCGGCGGCTTATTTTCTGGCAAGAGCAGGGGCGTCCGTTACTGTTTTTGAAAAAGAGGCCAGACTGGGCGGCGTGATCCGTTATGTGATCCCGGGATTCCGTATTTCAGAGGAAGCCATTGATAAAGATATTTCCTTCATTGAAAAAATGGGAGTGGAAATCCGGACCAATACAGAGATCACTTCCGTGGAAGAGCTTCGGAAAATGGGATACGATGCTGTGATCCTGGCAGTAGGCGCCAGCAAACCAGGATCCTTAAAGCTGGAAAAGGGAGAAACAGTCAACGCCCTTAAATTCCTTGCAGACTTTAAGGAAAAAGACGGCAAACTGGATCTTGGCAAAAACGTAGTGGTGATCGGCGGCGGCAATACGGCTATGGATACCGCAAGAGCGGCCAAGAGAACGGAAGGCGTGGAAAATGTATACCTGGTATACAGAAGGACAAAACGTTATATGCCCGCAGCGGAAGAAGAACTTCTGGAGGTTCTTGAGGAGAGCGTGGAATTTAAGGAGCTTCTTTCTCCGGTAAGCCTGGAAAACGGAAAGCTTTTCTGCAGAAAGATGGTTCTGGGCGACATGGACGCGTCCGGAAGAGCCAGCGTGGCAGAGACGGAGGAAATCGAGGAAGTGCCGGCTGATACCGTGATCGTTGCGGTAGGCGAGAAGGTACCGGCAGAATTCTATAAGGCAAACGGAATCAATGTCAATGAAAGAGGAAAAGCCAGACTCAATCCGGAAACACTGGAAACCAGTGTAAAGAACGTGTATCTGGCAGGAGACGGCGCAAACGGCGCGGCGACTATCGTGGAAGCCATCCGTGACGCCCAGCTCGTGGCAAGGGCAATCCTTGGCAAAGAAGTTGTGTCTTCCCGCGCTGTCACAGGCGGCGAGACAGAGTGCTATGAGAAGAAAGGTATCCTGAAAGAAGAAAAAGACACTGGATGCGAGGCGGAAAGATGCCTTAACTGCAGCAAAGTCTGCGAGAACTGCGTGGACGTATGTCCGAACCGGGCGAATATCTCCATCAAAGTGCCCGGAATGGAAATGGCGCAGGTGATCCATGTGGATTATATGTGCAATGAATGCGGAAACTGTAAGACTTTCTGCCCATACGCAAGCGCGCCTTATAAAGACAAGTTCACTCTTTTTGCAAAACCGGAGGATATGGATGAGAGTACCAACGACGGATTTGCGGTAACGGACAGAGAGACAAAAGAGTGCAAAGTGCGTTTCCTTGGCAATATATATGACTGTAAAGCAGACGGTCCGGCAGACGAAGTGCCGGAAGGACTTCACAGGCTGATGGCGGCAGTGATCAATGATTACAGTTATCTGATCATGTAGGATCCCTGTCAGAAAGGAGGGTGAGTCCTCTTGTATACAATAACAGTAAACGGAATACAGTATCAGGAAGAAAAAGACATGAAGCTGCTGCGCTTTCTCCGGGATAAGTGCCGCCTGAAATCGGTGAAGGACGGATGCAGCGAGGGGGCCTGCGGCACCTGCCATGTGCTGATTGACGGAAAGCCGACGAAGGCCTGCGTGCCCAGGCTTTCCAAACTGGAAGGAAAACAGATCCTTACGATAGAAGGATTCCCCGATGAGGAAAAGGAGATTTTTGTCCGGGCCTTCGGGGAAGCGGGAGCCGTTCAGTGCGGCTTCTGCATCCCGGGAATGGTGATCAGCGCAAAAGGGCTGATCGATAAAAATCCTGATCCCACAAGAGCCGAGGCGGCCGACGCTATAAAAAACAATATCTGCCGCTGTACGGGTTACAAAAAGATCATTGACGGCATTCTTCTCGCGGCAAAGTACAAAAGAGAAGGTCTCCCGCCGGAAAAAGAATATTCCTGGAAACTGGGAGAACGTGTGCCGAGGCTGGACGTAAGAGAAAAGGTTTTGGGATACGGAGAATATCCGGATGACATGGAAGTGGAGGGCATGATCTATGGAAGTGCCGTCCGCTCCC
>DWVA01000032.1 GCA_019120475.1 Candidatus Blautia intestinipullorum
TGTCCTGCTTCCCGGTCTTCCCGGCAGATATGCGCCCGCTTCTTCCGCTGAGATTCTTGCTGATTTTATCGAGAGCCATATTAGACTGCGCTGAATCTGTCCAAGATAGAAGGGGTAGTTGGTATTTATGAAGCTGAAAGGAAAAAAGATTGGCGTAGCGCTTACAGGATCATTCTGCACTTATGAGAAAGCATTTGCGCAGCTCAGAAAACTGAAAGAAGAGGGGGCGGAACTTGTGACGATCTTTTCTAATGCGTCCCAGACAATAGACAGCCGATTTGGCAGCCCGGAAGATTTCATGAAGGAAGCAGAAGAAATTACCGGGTCCCGCCCGTTGCTTACGATCAGCCAGGCAGAGCCGATCGGACCAAAGAGTCTTTTGGATCTGCTGATTATCCTTCCGTGTACCGGCAATACTGCGGCAAAGCTGGCTAACGGTATTACGGATTCTCCGGCCCTTATGGCGGCAAAGGCACATTTGCGGAATGAAAAACCGTTGCTGATCTCCATATCTACAAACGACGCCCTTGGTATGAACATGAAAAATATCGGGATTCTGCTTAACGTAAAGCATATCTTTTTTGTCCCCTTCGGGCAGGATGACCCGGAGAAAAAACCGAATTCTATGACTGCAAGAACAGAGATGTTGATTCCGGCTGCGGAGGCAGCGCTGGAGGAGCGGCAGTATCAGCCGGTAATTCGGTGAACTGCAAAGCACCTGAAGGAGCAGGCAGAAGAGATTAGCGTGGCAGTATTATCAGGGAGAGATATTCAGGATGAAACTGCCGGCATAGAAAAACAGAGAATTGTTGAAAAAGGAGAAGTAGGTATGTGCGGAATTGCGGGATTTTACAGCAGCAGACACAGCTATACGCAGGAAGGCGAACGGTGGCAGAAGGTTCTGGAAGGTATGAACCTCGCCCAGAAGCGCCGTGGACCGGATGAAGAAGGAGTCTGCCTTAACGATCACTGTGGACTTGCACACGTGAGACTTTCTATCATTGATTTGAACAGGGGCAGGCAGCCGATGACGAGAAGCGTGGCAGGAAGAACCTGTACTGTCTCTTTTAACGGGGAGATCTACAATATGCCACAGCTACGAAAAGAGCTGGAGCAGGAAGGAGCGGTGTTCGAATCTGACAGCGATACAGAGGTGATCCTTCAGGGATATCTTCTATATGGTGAAGAGTATGTGAGGAAGTTAAACGGAATTTTTGCCATTGCATTGTGGGATGCTCTGGAAGAAACACTGTATCTGTTTCGGGATCGAGTCGGTGTGAAACCTCTGTTCTATACCCGACAGGAAGATACGCTGGTATTTGCCTCTGAATTAAAAGGAATCTTCGCTTTTCCCGGGATTCGTCCGGCTATCGACAGGGAAGGATTATGCGAAATCTTTGCTCTTGGTCCAGCAAAGACATATGGAAAAGGAGTTTTCCGGGGAATATCAGAGGTGCTCCCCGGACATTATCTTGTCTGTCGGGAGAGTTCGGTAAAGGATATTTGTTATTGGAAGTTGGAGAGCCATCCACATGAGGACTCCTTTGAGAAAACAGTGGAGAAGACAGCATGGCTTGTCGAGGATTCTGTGAAGAAGCAGATGCTCTCAGATATCCCGATCAGTACCTTCCTGTCTGGTGGGGTGGACAGCAGCCTTGTGACAGCAATCTGTGCTTCAGAGTTAAAGAAGCAGGGGAAGATCCTCAATACATTCTCTTTCGATTTTGCAGAAAATCAAAAGTATTTTAAAGCAAACTCATTCCAGCCCAGCCAGGACAGACCGTGGGTAGAAAAAATGGTAGAATACTGTGGAACAAATCACCATTATCTGGAATGTAATAATAGGGATTTGATAAAAAATCTTTTCCGGGCGGTGGATGCGAGAGATCTTCCATGCATGGCGGATGTAGAATCATCCATGCTGTACTTTTGTTCAAAGGTGGTGGGATATAATAAGGTCACGCTGACAGGGGAATGTGCAGATGAGATATTCGGCGGCTATCCGTGGTTTCACAAGAAAGAAGCATTTGAGACAGCAGCATTTCCTTGGTCGAATGATATGGCGGCACGTCAGGCGCTGCTTAAGGAAGAGCTGATCCGGGAACTGCCAATGGAAGAATACGCATCAGCAGCGTATGAAAAGACAGTACGGGAGACTCCGGTATGCAGCGAAGATACTTCGGAAGAGCGGAGGCGGAGAGAAATCGCCTATCTGAATTTAAAGTGGTTTATGGTAACGCTTCTTGACCGGATGGATCGCACGAGTATGTATTCAGGACTGGAGGCCAGGGTTCCTCTGGCTGATCATCGTATTATAGATTATGTGTGGAATGTGCCCTGGGAGATGAAGTGTCCGGATGGACTCGTGAAAGGGCTGCTGCGGAATGCCGGAAAAGGAAAACTTCCGGACGAAGTGCTCTTCCGCAGGAAAAGCCCTTATCCGAAGACCTATCATCCGGAATACGAGAAGCGGCTTGGCGATATGCTGCTTGAGGTTATGAATGATCCTGCTGCACCAATCCGTAGCTTGGTTGATAGAGAAAAGTTGAACCGGTTCCTGGATACCCCGTCTGATTATGGGCGTCCTTGGTATGGGCAGCTTATGGCAGGACCGCAGATGCTTGCTTATATGCTTCAGATCAATTACTGGTTGGAAAAATATCAGATTCAGATCATGATTTGATACCATAGTCGATAAGAAAAATATAACAGGATATCTAAGTAAAATAGGAATAGGACTTATTTCAGGGAGTCGTCTTTCACGTTGCAATTGTGGGAAGGCGATTCCTTGATTACGTTTTAACGATAAGTTTGAACAGGTATATAATAATATGATGGCAATTTGTGAAGAATGTAACTGGCCCAGGAGACGATTAGATAGCTATGTGGAATAGAGTTGTCAGATGATTCGATTCCGTAGGATCTTTGTTTGGCACGTGAATGAATATGACCCGATATGTTTTTGTTCATTGAAAGAGCATAATGATTTATGAACACAGGTCTAAAGAAATCAGTTGCAGAAATAAAATACCCCTTATAATATCGGCAACAGGTTTGAAGGGGAGTCTTATTAGTATTGCACCAGTAAATCTTTTTGCTTATAATTTAAGAAAGAAGAGTGAGGTGTTCAGGTTGCGGAAAGAATATATACCCTACAATAAGGTGTCCATTTCTCAGTTTGATGAAGGAAATGCAATACAGATCTTTGATTGGCTTGGTACAGACAGGGGAGTTGTTGTTCTTAAAAATGGTCAGCCAATTGCAGTTATTTTGTCGTCGGAGGAATATACAAGGCTTGTAGAAGCAGAAGAGGATTATAAGCTAACCGTTGAAGCAAATAGAAGACTGGAAGATAATGGTAAAAAGCCAACAATTCCATTTGGGGATATACTTGAAAAACTGAAAATTTGTGAAGAGGATCTCTCTAGGGTCAGTGATCCGCAGATATAGGGGGGATAAGGATGGGTTCAGACAAATAGATTTGTTAGGAAAAGGAAATTATTACTACTGAGAAAAGTTCTCAAGTTTAATATTGGTGCTTTCATTTTAGCGTGTCATTACTTGAGAAAATCTTTTACCACAAAAAGTATAGACAAAGATGAGGAAGAGAGACTTTCAGAATTTATCGTGGATATCAACCTTAAATATGATAAAGTCTTCTCTGTCATTGACATTAAATACAATATATTCTGTGAATGGAAAGCGATAATACCTTTTTATAGAAATGTGGAACAAGAAGGAATCATACTTTGGGTGCCTGAAGCTGCGGCTGAGCCGTAAGATTTAATTTGACGTTCTTCACCTTTGCTATGTTGAGTAGGAAAAGATGATAATATGCGCCGTTTTGCCGGCTGATACTTCTTGACAGAATTATAGTATATTTATAAAATGATAGTATCAGTTTTATGGCTTTGATCAAAAAGTTATTTTGATTTTTAGTTCCAATTTGACTCTTGTTGGAAGCATAAATTAAAAATAGAATCGTATGAAGGATGGCATTGACTATTGTTTGTAATAGTCAGTGCCTTTTTATTAGAAAGGAGGGCTGAATCGAATAACCGTAAAACTGATAATGCTGCAGAAAATATACGAAATTATATTGTAATTCGTATATGCATATACTATAATTTTTTTATCATTGAATTAAGGAGGGAAGCTGATGAAAATATATGAAAAGAAGAACTTTCCCAGGACATCGCGCGATTTTAAAAGTATGTTGGAAAGGGGAACAATTTCTTTTGATAATGCAGTGCAGAGATCATTTGTTTGGAAAAACACGGCAAAGGACAACCGAATGAGTATGTTGATTGATACGATGATGCGAGGCTTGTGTGTTCCACCTTTATACTGCAACTGTATTTTTACGGATCCTAAAGATAAAGTATACGATTTTGTGGATGGAAAGCAGAGGGTCATGACTGTAATCAAATACCTGAATGACGAGTTCCCTCTGATTGGCATACCAACATTTACAATGGAAGATGGTAGTGAATTGGATTTGAACGGAAAGCGCTTTTCGGAACTGCCAGAGGATTTTCAGGATAATATTAAGCTGTTTAGTTTTACAGTGAATTATTATGAAAATATGGACCAGGACGATGTCGAAGAGCTGTTCCGCAGGCTCAATAACGGCAGACCATTAAGTGCAATTGAGTTGACTAGGGCGACAGCAAACTCGAAAAAGATGATTCGTGAGATTGCGTCTCATAGGATTTTCCAGGCAGCACTTAATGAAAAATCAATGGCGGGATACGTGAATGAGGATATTGCCATAAAAACATGGATTCTCTTCTATGGCGATACAAAATCGTTTGAGACTCGGATTGTACGGCCTACGATGAGAGATTCTATTATAACTGATGAGCAGACTCAGGAAATCCTGCAGTGTTACGACCGGATGCTGGAGGATTATGAGCTGATCAAGAAGAAGGAAACGAAGGAGAGCGCAAGAGTATGCAGGAAAATTTTTAAAAAGACGCATATGCTTTCTTTAATGCCGATAATCCGAAAGAGCATTGCAGATTCTGCTGAGGCAGAAAAAGTGGCGGAGTGGATTGAAGAATTTTTTAAGCCTACGAAAGAAGCAAGTATTATGGAGCAATATAATGAGAATGCAAAAGCCGGATCGGCAAAAGCAGAAGCAATTAAAGCTAGGGAAGATGCCCTGGAGGAAAGCTATTCTCGATATATGGCGTCATGAAGAAACGATAATTTTTCAGCTTAAAAAGATGACAGAGAGGAATTGTTGCGGAAAATTTGTTCCTATTCGTGTAAGGGCCAGACATTGTTCCGGCAAGAAGTATATTTTTAAAGATGTATGAAGAAAGGACTAAGTCTTTTCTTTATACATCTTTTGGTTTTCTGGCACATGCCGCCAAAATAGAAAATAAAATGTTGAATTTGGAGGGATAATTTGTGAGTGAATACTATAAGCAGATAAAAGAAATTATTTTGAAAAATTATAAAATTGTGGGGATTGGCATAAAGGCTGAAAGTATTTTATACATAGTTCTAGCAATAATTTCTGCTGTGATGGCATTCGTACTTATTGGTGAAAATAAGAAAAGTGATACTGCTTTAATAGTATACTTTCTGCTGGCTATTGGTTCATACTTGGGACATTTGTGGTGTAAGAAAAGATATCGGCGTGAAAGAGAAAAAGCAATCATTACAGTTATGGAATATATGGATATTGAAATGATTAAATTATTAATAAAAGAAATAGAGGATTATATTAAGAGAATTAAAACATTTGCAACATGGTTTATAGGTGTTATAGTTACGTTTGTAATTCTATTTATTACTTTTTTTACAAACTATTATTTAAAGTTATATGATTTAATTGTTGACATGGGAAGTGAATCACAAATGAAAGTATGGATTATTGAAAATTTTTCTGCTGAAAAGTTTGTTGAAACAGCTTTTCATACAGGAGGAAGTTTGCTCATATTAGTAATATTCTTCCTACTTTGTTTTTATGGCATATTTATGGCTAGTTGGATTGTGAAAAAGGAAATTCTACTTTTTCTATATGATGTGCAGTACACGATACTGATGGATAATAAGAAAAAACAGATGAAACAGACTGAGGCTAGAAATTCAGAGAACGAAAAAGGACAGGACTGGTCAGCGACTATTTCTTGAAAGAATATATTAATGATTACTTAGTTTATAGAAGATATGAGGAAATTATGCAGAAATATGGTATGACAAAGATATTTCCAATTGATTACTCTAAGAGTGTAGAGATATTTGAGAAATATGGAGATATTTTAAAAAGGAATCAGTGTTATATGAATGTATGGAAATTGTTTAACAAGACCCATATGTTTGTTGGGTGGAATGTAAGCATATGTTTTGGGTACAGTATTGTGACTGCGTACGATTCTACGATATGTGTAGAACATGCTTTCTTGATAACAAAGGAAAATGAAATTTTGGATATTACCTGTCAAAGGAAAGAAAGTAAATATTTTGTATTGGCATCATTTACAGCAAAAGAGTATTTGGACTTTATTTTACAGTCACAATTAACAGATCTTTCAAACTTACGTTTTTTGCAAGAACTAAGAAAGGATTTTGAAAAACAAGCGAAACAGAAAAATTATATATGTGTAGGATGAGTGGGTGAAGAACTTTATATAATAAGTGTTATCAAACATGGAAGGGTTAAGATGGTAATATAGTAATTACCAATTTAGGCTTCCAATGATAGTGTTTATTGTGATGCATATGTTCCAGGTGAAATGAATGATCTTTTATAAGGATTGTTAAGATAGGATGTTCTAGATGAGGATACCTATGAGATCACCTTCAGTTATCAGGACGCAGAAACAAAGGTGTTTGAAGTAGTACAGGAGATTACCAATGAGAAAGAGCTGGATGCTCCGGAAGAAGTAAATACTGGAGATAATACCATGCTGATTGTTCTGGTGCTCATCGGAATTCTGGCAGTGGCCGGAGAATTATCCTGTTAATTATTCGGATCCGCCACAGCAAGAGATAAGAGAAGTTAAGAGGATTCTAGAGAAATGAAAAGTAGATAGAGCAACCCTGCGGGATCATAACCTGCAGAAAACAGATAAGCTGGAGTGGCGGTGTACTTTTTCGGTATGCGGCCGCTCTTTTTTGATTGGAGGCAGAAGATGAAAAAAGAATATATCTTATTGGGGATCCTGGTTGTCATTCTGCTGGCAGCAGGGATTTGGATCTTGCAGATCATCAGTGAATACCAGAGAGCGGACCAGGAATATGAGGAGTTAAAGGAATATGTAAAAGAGGCAGAGAAAGAGGAGCAGGACCAAGAGGAAGAGCAGCCGGAAATGCAGGAGGAAGAAGAGAGCGGAGAGGCCGGTAGCGCAGAGACATTTACCGTTGACTTTGAGGCATTACAGCAGATCAATCCGGATATCGTGGCATGGCTTCGGATTCCTGGCGTATTGGATTATCCGGTGGTACAGGGAACGGATAATTCCTATTACCTGCACCATACCTTCCGAAAAGAATATAACATAGCCGGGAGCATTTTTCTGGATGCCAGAAATACGGCGGATTTTTCTGATAGGAAGAACATCATTTACGGGCATAACATGAGAAACGGTAGTATGTTCCATGTGTTGCGGAAGTTCCAGGATCTGGACTTCTATCAGGCAAACCGGGAGATATGGCTATACCTGCCGGACGGCAGCGTACAGGTTTATGAGATCGTGGGGTGTGAAGAGGTGAAGGCAGCAGGAGAGGCATATGAACTGCAGACAGGAAAGAAAGAAGATAAAGAATTGATTCTATCTACCTGCAGTTCACGGTCAGA
>DWVA01000236.1 GCA_019120475.1 Candidatus Blautia intestinipullorum
TATTCCGGATGCTTCCGGATATAATCCAGGATTTCTCCGCTTCTGTATTCGTAAAGCACATCCTGGCCCGGAATCCTCACTGCATCTGCCATCCTCCTGGCGCCGATGATCAGATCTGCCTGTTCTACAGCTCTTCTTCCTTCTATAGTAAGGGTATCTCCGCTTCCCATTCCAATTCCCAAAAGAGTCACTTTCGGCTTTCCTGTAATGGAAAACTTTTCCGCCAGCATCCGTTTACACTCTTTCAGAGAAACCCCTTCTTCCTGCGCAGGTCTTCCAATGATCACCGGAACGGCGCCGCAGGCATGGGCGGCCTGGATCTTTTCCTGAAACCCTCCGGCCTTTCCTGAATCCTTTGTCACAAGATAGCGGCATTCATACTGCCGAAGCATGGCTTTATTAAATTCCTCTGAAAAAGGCCCCTGCATGGCGATGAGATGTCTTCCTTCAAAACCAAGCTGACGGCAGGCCTCGATCACGGAAGGCAAAGAAAGTACTCTTGCATACAGTCTTTCCTGATAGTCCGGAACAGAGGTAAAAACAGAAAGCTCTTTGCTCCCTGTTGTGAGGAGCACGTTCCCCTCTGTCTGCTTCAGGTATTCCGCAGCTTCCCGGGCGTCTTTAACGTAAACCGCTGTCTGATGTCCGCTCTCCGCCCGGAGAACCCGGATATAAAGGCTTCCCGTCCCTGCGCAGGCATTCCGGATATTTTCCGTCACCTCCGAAGCGTAAGGATGGGTGGCGTCGAGAACAAGCTCCGGCTTTTCCCGGCGGAACATTTCTTCCATCTCCTCTTCTGTCAGGCGTTTTGCCTGTATCTTCAGAAAAGAATCCTCGCGGAGGGATTTTGAACCATATTCCGTGGCTACGCAGGCAAGAACGGATATCCCGTTTTCCGATAAAAAACGGCAGATTTCGTATCCTTCTGTGGTCCCTGCAAAAACAATGGCTCTATACATTCCGGTATCCTCTTGGCGTTACCATCTTTCCGTTTATTTCTTTTGTCTGGGAATTGCCCACAAAAACGGTCGTGAACATATCCACCGGGGTGTCACGAAGCTCCTTTAAGCTCATCACACGTCCCGCCTCGCCTTCTCTTCCGATATTGGCCACAATTCCGCAGACCGTCTCCGGAGCTTTGTACCGCATCATCAGATCACAGGCTTTCTGCAGATAGTCGTGGCGTTTTTTGCTGGAAGGATTGTAAAGGCAGATCACAAAATCCGCCTGAGATGCTCCCAGAAGTCTTGCCTCGATCTTTTCCCATGGGGTGAGAAGATCACTGAGACTGATCAGACAGAAGTCATGGATCAGAGGAGCCCCCAGCACCGCCGCCCCTGCAAGAGCAGCCGTCACACCGGGAACGATCTCAAGCTCTACCTCCGGATACCGTACGCCAATCTCGTACATCAGTCCGGCCATTCCGTAAACTCCGGCGTCCCCGCTGCAGATCATGGAAACGATTTTTCCTTTCATGGCCTCCTCAAAAGCCATCACGCACCGCTCTGTCTCACGCTTCATAGGCGTTGTCAGAAATTCCTTATCTGAAAAATTATCTTTTACAAGATCAACATACACCGTATATCCGATGATCACGTCGCTGGCCTTTAACGCCTCCGCCGCTCTTTCTGTCATTTGTTCACGGCCTCCCGGCCCGATTCCCACTACATAAATTTTATTCAAACCGTACCTCCCATTTCCGGACCGCAAGAGCTGTCGTCACTCCGTTGGCTCCGTATTTTTTTTCGATCAGGATTCCCTGTGCCGCAGCCGTCACTGCGCTTCTCTCGCATACATTTTCCACTCCTGTTATGGACTTTACAAAGGCGGAAGATGTGAATTCTCCCCGGGCTTTCAAAAGCTCTTCTTCACTGAAAACGGAAAAAGGTATTTCCCATCTTGCGGCAAGAGCCAGAAGTCCTTCCTCTTCTTTTTTCAGATCGATACTGGCAAGCCGCTCCACTGTCTTCCTGTATACGGAGGCTCTCTCCAGACATGCCTTTGCCGCTTCATAAACAGCATCGGCTTCCTTTCCTTTTCTGCACCCCATTCCCAGGGTAACAACAGGCGGAACAATCTGGACAGTGGAAGGGAAGGGCATACAGGAAGAATGAACCGTTACCGCGATTCCTACATGAGGACGCTTTTTTTCTCCCGGATTTTCCGATATCCTGTTCTGCTTCGCCGCGCCGGGGGCGCCATGCGGCAGATCTTCTTCTGCGGCGGGAATCCCGTCCTGATCACATAGCACTAATCCTTCCGGCAGTACGCCCTTCCAGGGAAATTCGCTGTAAAATCCCACCTGCTCTCCCGCCAGAAGGGCTGCGGAAACCTCCTTCGCCGTCTTCATATTTATAATCTCACAGCCGTTTTTCTTTGCAAATACATCTACTGCAAAACGATTGTGAAGATCTGTAGCCGTGGTCACAACAGGCTGCGCTTTCAGAATACTGGCAGCTTCCAGCGCCAGGGCGTTTGCCCCTCCAAGATGGCCTGAAAGAAGGGAGATTACAAACTGACCGCACTCATCGATCACCAGTACGGCCGGATCTGATTTTTTGCTGGCCACAAAGGGCGCGATACTCCTGACTGCGATTCCGCAGGCTCCTACAAAAATGATTCCGTCGTCCTGTACAAACCGTTTTTCCGTCCAGCACCCTGCGCTTTCTTTTATGGAATCCTCCAGATATTTACTTTTTTTTGCAAGAACTACTGTATGTCCTCTGCCTTCAAGCCCCTGCTTCAAACGTTCTGATGTATGAAGTCCCGTCAGGCTGAAGCAGATGATAGAAAGCTTCATTTTCTTTATCCCTGCCTGTCTTTTCCGGATTTTGCCGCCGTCATATTGTTATTTAGACCCTTTGCGGAACTCCGTGGTGAACTCCGGATCATACAGCTTGGACCGCTCATAGTCCGAAGTTTTTACTGCGTCTCCGATAATCATAAGAGCTGTTTTGGTGATATTGTTTTCCTTTGCCGTCTGAGCCAGAGTTCCCACCGTACAGATAAACTTCTTTTCATCCTCCCAGGTTGCTTTATAAACAATAGCCGCCGGAGTATCCTCACGGTATCCGCCCTCGATCAGACGTCTGCTCAGCTCTTCCAGCATTCCCGTACTTAAAAAGATCACCATCGTAGCCTGATGAGCCGCGAAAGACTGGATACTTTCCTTTGCAGGAACCGGAGTTCTTCCCTCCATTCTGGTGATGATCACACTCTGGGAAATCTCCGGCAAGGTGTATTCCAGGTTCAGCGCGCTGGCCGCGCCGCAGAAGGAACTGACTCCCGGGCAGGAATCATAGGGAATGCCTTTTTCATCCAGAACATCCATTTGTTCGCGGACGGCACCGTAAATACAGGGATCTCCCGTGTGAAGCCGGACGGTTGTCTTTCCTTCGGCCTCCGCCTTTTCCATTACGGAAATCACTTCCTCCAATGTCATCTTCGCGCTGTTGTAAATTGTGCAGATATCCTTGGTGTATTCCAGAAGCTTCGGATTAACCAGAGATCCGGCGTAAATGATCACATCTGCCTCCTCCAGATACTGTTTTCCTCTTACTGTAATAAGATCCGGCGCTCCCGGACCTGCTCCCACAAAATGTACCATCTCTTTTCTCCTTTTCTGACCGTCTGTTTTCTATTTTCTGCGCATATGCCCGCATAAACGCCGCGACAAAGCGGCTCCGGAAAGCCCTTAAGACTGTCCTGCCGAAAGCATAGCGCCGACATACAAAAAGCGAAATATACGTTCCCTATTATATAATTTCACATGGTAAAAGTCAATGAAACTGCCCGGGTTGTTTTTGACCTCATAGTTTAGCATTATACTGCTCTGCTTGCATGTCTCTGTATTGCCCTGTATACTGTCATCAGTATACAGAAAGAAAAAGGGTTCCAGAGCACCCTCCGTGACAAGTCGTGTACTCTGAAACCCTGGCATTAAAACCATGGTTATTGTATCAGATTACACGGTTACTTACAATCACGAAAATGATATTTTTTGTTGAGAGCAGCGCCATATCCTACTGTCCGGTCTGCGGGGAGCCGCTTTCCTACCGGGATTCCTGCGAGAGAACCATGCGGTTGGAGGGTGGGGAGAGGCGAAAATTCCTGATCCGCAGGCTGAAATGCAGCAGCTGTGGAAGGCTTCACCGTGAACTTCCGGACTGCCTGGCTCCGTACAAGCACTACGCCTCCGAGGTGATCTCAGGTGTACTGGATGGGATTGTCTCACCAGACGATGAGGATTCCACAGATTATCCCTGTGAAACCACAATGCACCGTTGGCACTGCTGGCTGGAAGCCAACCAGCTCAGGATAGACGGATACCTGAAATCAACAGGATACCGTCTGCTGGGATTCTCCACAGAA
>DWVA01000237.1 GCA_019120475.1 Candidatus Blautia intestinipullorum
AAAATAACTGCGGGAGGGATGAACCATGCTGCTGGAGAAACTGAAAAGCCTTGGAATTACAGACGCTCTTGAGGCGCTTGGCTATGACTGTGAGAAGATTTTTGGAGGACTTGCCCCGGAGACGGAGAAGCTGTATGCTTCCTATTCCGTAAGCGCTTTATAATCGGCCGGATCGTCAGGCTCCAACTTTTGTGAGATACTTCAGATAGCTGGAGTAATTCACTTCCTCTCTGGTTCTCAGATTCGCAAAAGCTGGATTTCAACTACTCGTCTGTTTAAGCTTTTGCTGTACCTGATTACTCCAAAATTCCACATTGGAGGAGCTGAAGCAAATGAGTACAACTTTAAATGACAGCTTCTGGCTGGAACGGATCACGCAGTGCAGATCCAGCGGACTTACCGACCGCCAGTGGTGTATGGAGAACGGGATCCCCGTCAGCACATTTTACTACCATGTCCGGGCTTTGCGCAACAAAGCCTGTGAGATACCTGAAACGGCGGACATTTCCAGACAGAAACAGGAAGTTGTCCAGATACCGCTCTGGGAAGAAGGACCGCAGGTGCCGGATGGTATCTCTGTCCATTCCCCTTCCATCTGTCTTCAAATGCAGGGCATCCGTGTTGAGATCCACGAACATGCGGGAGCAGACGTGATCCGCAATACTCTGCTTGCCCTGCACCAGCTTTGTTAGGGGAACTGTCCGGCGTGGCGAAATTTTTCCTGGTGACAGGTTATACGGACATGCGCAAGAGCATTGACGGGCTGATGGCAATCGTCCGGGATACCTATGAACTGGACCCCTACAGCAATTCCCTGTTCCTCTTCTGCGGGAGACGCTGCGACCGGATCAAGGCGCTGCACTAATTCCGATATCGGAATTAGTGCAGTTATTCCGATTTTTCAATTATTCCGACAGAATTGGGCCATCCATTATAGAATAGGAGCATGAGCCTAATTCTATCGGAATAAGTAATTTATGCTAAACCATACAGTTTTTTGATCACTCCTACATTATTCTGCCATTCCGGAGGAGCAGATATTGCAGCACCGCCTTGACATTTTTCAATTGCCCTGCGTTTCATTTCGGTGTCCGCATAAGCGTAGATCTGCGTTGATACAACTGATGCATGCCCCATGTACTCTGCTAAAAGCTGAAGGGGCATACCATGCCTATACAGATGCATTGCACGGGTATGACGGAATTGATGTGGCGTAACCTTGGCAGGCATTTCGTCACATACTTCTCTTGCCATAATGGTGTATTTCTTCAGAAACCGTGCAACATTATCATCGGACATCTTATTGTGCGTTCCGTGTGAAACTGTATAAAACAGCCAGTCCTCTTCTCTGGCATCTTCTGAATGGTAGACTTTGATATATCTTTTTAAATGGTTGACGGTTTTCTTCATTAATGGGACATACCTTACCTTATTTCCCTTGCCTTCCAGCCTTATCTTTGGACTGCCATCTTTGAGGTCCAGAGAATTCAGGCGCAGATTTAACATTTCACAATCTCTTGCTGCAGTATCATACATAGTAATCATGAAACACATATCCCGCAAGCCGATCTTAGTTGTGTCATCTGGCTGGCGTAAAAGAGCTGCCATTGCATTTTCGCTTAAAAATACAACCGGTTCTTTGCTCTCCTTTGCTACTGCAATCCCTGACGCTTCAAGGGATAATACCGTTACCTCCGGATTAGATATCCTGGCATACTTTAGGAATGACCGTATCGCAAACAATCTTTGGTTTCTGGTAGATGCCGATACATTCCTTTCATTCTTTAAGTACACAAGGTAGTCGCTGATCGTTTGGGCATTCCATTCATTGAAGGATATCTCATCGTAAGGGATCCCCTTTTTTTCCATTATAAACCCTAGGAACTGATTGATGACTTGCCTGTATGAATCTATCGTACAATTACTTAATCCACGCTGCTTTGGCATATATACAGTCAGAAATGCCCGTATCTTTTCAAACATTGTTTTACTGTCATTCGTCATTCTTCGTACACCTCCGGTATGATTTCTGAGAACCGCTCAAAATCGAATCCTGACATTTCAGAGAACTGTTCCGGTAAAAAATGCAGGTAATACAGCGTATGCTGATACTTTGAATGCCCCATGTAAGCACTTAAGCTAGGCAGAAGGGTACTGATATCTTTTCCTTCTTTATGCCATTGATAGATCCGGTGCGTTGCGAAAGAATGACGAAAGCTATACATGTTCGGTCTTCTTGTGCCAGATGTTTTTATCCCTGCTCCATCCCGGCAGTGTTCAAAAAGATACTGCTGTGTTGATTTTGAAAAGTATTGGCCTTTTCTGTCAACAAACATGGCTATGCTTTCTGGGAAAACGGCGCTTATCTGATTAAGATAGAGTTTTGTAAGTGACAGCAGTTCATTCGGCGCATAAACAACTCTTTCTTTATTATATTTTGATTCTCTGATAAAGACCCTTCCTGTTTGAACGTTTACGTCCTTGCGGTTCATGTTTCTGGCTTCAACCGGACGCAGCCCACAACAGTACATGTACCGAAACATAACAGGTGCCACCAGATGACGGACTGCTGACTGATAATAACGCTCCATCGTATCCGTGTATTGGAAGAACGATTTCAAGGATTCCTGAGAAAAAACATATGGCATCAATGGCATGGTTCCACCTTTCAATCCGTCAGGCAGAATAAATGCTTCCTCCCCCATCATGGCAAGATATTTACCAAACTGCCGCAAAGTTGTTATTCTTGAAAGATATCCATTGGAAGTCTCGGTTTCTTTAATAACCGACCATCTCATAACCATTTCTTCCGTTAGCGTATCTTTATGTGGATACTCTGCGAGGCAAAAACGGTCAAACTCCAACAAGTGATATGTCTGAGAACCATATGCATGGCCAAAATCTTTTTTAAACTTTATAAAAGCTTCTTCCTTATACCGGAGAGCGCTTTCAAATTTCATTTTACTCATTGCTCTCCGCCCTTTCATTTATTTCTGGCATAGGCATAGGACAACTGCGAAGCATCTGTTCGGAAACAGAAATGTATCTTTTCGTTGCTTCTATATCCTTATGCCCAAGAATCTGTGCTACCATCTCAAGGCTTTCCCCGGAATCGATCAGTGAAGTTCCCAGGCTTCTTCGAAATGTATGCATGTTGATTTTTTCCGCTGCTGGGCGAGTTATGCCAGCTCTCTGCATGAGTTTTTTTAAACGTTGGCATAGTAATGAAGAAGTCAGCGAAGAATCACAGTATGATTTTTTCAAAAACACGTAGGGAAGGGATGAAGTCCCTCTGGCATTAAGGATGTAATCGGCCAGAGCGTCCCCCGTTCTCTCTGAAAACGGGATCGAGACCTGTTTCCCTGTTTTTTTCTGGATAATGCTTATCGAAGCTGAATACCAATCAATATCTCTAAGCT
>DWVA01000238.1 GCA_019120475.1 Candidatus Blautia intestinipullorum
TTTTTTGCTTTCAGATATGCGTTCTGCATTGCCTTTTCCAAATCCTCAGCGGAAACCTCAATGGTCAGCTTTGCCATGTTCTTTTCCAATTTCTCTACCTGTAAACTCATGTTTCCTGTTCCTCCTTAAATATCAGGTTCTGCTTCTATTTTTTATACGATTGAGATACAATTACAGTCATTATCGTAGTATAGCACAACCGGCACAAAAACGCCAGCATTTTTTTCAGGAATACACCACGGATTCCGCGATTTCCTCCGCCTTTTCCCTCCCAAGAAGCTGTTCTATCAGAGAAAGAGCAAATGGAATGGCAGTCCCCAGGCCCCGGCTGGTGGTCACATTGCCGTCTACAACCACCTTATCTTCTACCGCTTCCGCACCCTCAAGGCTGCCCATAAACGAAGGATAGGCGGTAGCTTTTCTGTTTTTCAGAAATCCAAGGGAACCGAAAATGCTGGGCGCCGCGCAGATTGCGGCGACCTTCCCGCCTTTTTCATAAAATCCCCTGAGAAGCTCCTGAAGCGGAGCATATTCTCCCAGATATTTCGTTCCCGGCATTCCTCCCGGAAGGACCAGCATATCCGCGTCGGAGAAATCAGTCCCTTCAAAGATTCTGTCCGTGTACATGGTGATGTTATGAGATGTGGTGATCTCTCTGGAATTCTTAATGGAAACTGTCTCTATATCGATCCCGGCCCTGCGCATCAGATCTACCACTGTAAGGCCTTCGATATCTTCAAATCCATCCGCCAGAAAAATATATACTTTGCTCATAGTCTTACCTCCTGTATTTCATGCAGTTCCATATACTTCGCAGCTTTACTTTTTCTGGCAATAAGTATAGCATTTCTCCACCAAAGATGGTAGGGATAATTGCAGTTTTCTTTCAGTTGGGATATACTGAGATAAGCGCCGGATATCATCCGGCAGACTTGAGCAGACCCGGACGCCGGAGAAAGGAGAAAAAGATATGGAGATCGAAAGAAAATTTCTTATAGATAAGGAGAATCTTCCTGAAAATCTGGAACAGTTCCCCTGCCGCCAGATTGAACAGGGATACCTCTGCACAGCGCCGGTGGTGCGTATCCGCCGCCAGGACGAAGAATATTACCTCACTTATAAATCAGCCGGTCTTATGGCCCGGGAGGAATATAATCTGCCCCTGAACCGGGAGGCGTATCTTCATCTGAAACCCAAGGCGGACGGCCTTGTCATCACCAAGACCAGATACCTGATCCCGGAAAAGGACGGGCTGACTATTGAACTGGATGTTTTTCACGAGGAATACGAAGGGCTTCTTCTTGCCGAAGTGGAATTCCCTTCCGAGGAGGCGGCAAACGCCTATATTCCTCCTGCATGGTTCGGGGTGGACGTAACTTATTCTTCCAGATATCACAACAGCACGCTGAGCAGAGGAACAGGGATAAGCAGATAATACTTATCCCTGTTTTTTTCTGTTTCTTCTCTTCCTGCCCTTTTTCTTCCACTTCGGACCGGGATTCCAGGTTCCATCCATCAGCCTTTTTTCCATCCGTTCCGCATACCATACGGGAAACATCCCCAGGATCCGCCCCGCGGCTTTCAGGACCCTGCCGCGCCGTTTTCCCAGCCTCATGGACCAGATCAGCATTTTTTCCGTTAAAAAGAACATGTGCCAAACCTCCTGGAAATAGTTTAGCACATTCTGTTCTTTAACACAATTTTTTCATATTTCAGATAAAACCTTATTTAACGTCAGTATATATAGGAACATTGTGTTCTGTATATACATTTTATCCAGCCCCTCATGACAAGCTGTATACCCGTAAAAGGCGTTTCCTTACAGGCGCTTTCCTTTCTCCGCGCAGGCATTCAGAGCTTCAAATACCGCGCTTCTCATTCCCGCCTTTTCCAGCATACGCACGCCCTCTATGGTGGTTCCTGCCGGAGAGCATACCATATCTTTCAGTTCGCCCGGATGCATTCCCGTCTCCAGCACCATTTTCGCGCTTCCCAGAACTGCCTGAGCCGCGAAGGCATACGCCTGTTTCCGGGGCATTCCCTGCGCGACAGCAGCGTCCGCCATCGCTTCGATAAACATGAACACATAGGCCGGAGAACTGCCGCTGACAGCTCCCGCCGCATCCATCAGCCGCTCGGGGATGAACTCTGTTCTGCCAAAACTGTCGGTAAGTTCCCGGATCTGGCGCGCGTCCTCCTCCGTCACCTTCTCGTTGATGCACACGCTTGTCATTCCTTCCCCTACCTGCGCCGGGGTATTCGGCATCAGACGGACGATCTTCATGGATCTTGCGCAGGTTTCCTCAAGCCACTGGAGCGTTTTGCCGGGAGCGATTCCCACCAGGATCTGATCTTCTGTGAGAAGATCCCGGATCTCTTTAATCACTTCCTCATAAAACTGCGGTTTTACCGCCAGAAAAAGGATCCTGCTTTTTGCCGCCACCTCGCGGTTGTCCATGGTAACGACGACTCCCAGCTTTTCCCTGCTGCGGGCGGCCCCCGCCTCCGTAAGATTGGACACTATGATCTCATCTTTATTTAAAAGTCCTTTTTTCAGTATACCGCTCACCATAGCGGTTCCCATATTGCCGCAGCCGATAAATCCTGCTTTCATCATAACCTCTCATCTCCTGTCATCAGATATTTACGTATTGCAAAAAGGATTGCGATCGCAGCCACTCCTATCAGGGTCTGCCAGGTCTCAAGATGTTCCACCACCATCTGTCTGGCGGTGGCAAACAACAGCACCTCTACCACATTCTGCACGGAATGCCTGCACAGCATTTTGATAAACTCCACGCCCACCACCAGCGACAGCGCATTGGACAGAAACTCCGTAAAAAAATCAATATCCATATCCCACAGGGATATTCTGGTAATGTCGTGTATCATGCTGATCCCTGCCAGCGCGATAACGACCAGTATCACCACAGATAAGATAATCTCCGTATATCTGGCGGTATTGTAGATGATTTCGTTAAAGCGTTTGCGTATATTATGATTTATCTCTTTTTTCATTCCGCCTCCCATCCTTTTTCATCATTCCGGTATTTAAAATTTCGCTTCTGTTTTTTATCTTACCATAAAAAAACCTGCAAATCCAGTTATTGAATTCTTGAGTTTCCGCTCTTGATTTTTAAGTAAAAACTGCTATAATGGAAACATGCAGATATAGTTCATCGGTAGAACACCAGCTTCCCAAGCTGGGGAGGCGGGTTCGATTCCCGTTATCTGCTCTACGAAAGCCGGAAACCCTGAAAAATCAGTGTTTCCGGCTTTTTCTGTCAAAAAAGTATTCAATATACTTACCCGGGGAACCGGGGGACGTGCTCTCACCCAATCCGAGACCTTGCGGAAAAGGGTGATTATTATGAGTACATATGAAGAATTGAGTTTGATCATAAGCATTGCTCTACTGATCGTTGCCATTCTGAATATGAAAAATAAGAAATAGCCGTCCTGCTTGATCTGACCCTAAAGTTATAGTGAAACTGAGGGCAGACTTTTCATTTCAACAGGAGCCGTTCACAGTACCCATAATTCCTTACAATCTTCCATACCTGGCGGCCAGCTCTCTCATTTCTTTTTGGAGTCTTTTTGAAAACTGGCCTCTCTTCAGGCGCCACTTCCAGTTTTTGCCTAATGTAGAAGGCTGGTTCATACGGGCGGAGTTATCCAGTCCCAGATAATCCTGCATTGGAATAATACAGAGATCAGCAACGCTTCTCATCACCAGACAGATCAGATCTTTATAAATCTCTTCATCAGGATCATAGAAATTATTCAGATATTCTCTCGCCTGTTTCCGCTCTGCCGCCGTAATATCCTGGAACCAGGATACCAGGGTTTCATTATCATGAGTTCCCGTATATACCACACAGTTTCTCGGATAGTTATGAGGCAGATAATCGCTGGCGTTTCCTGTGTCACGCTCGTCAAAGGCAAATTCGATCACCCGCATGTTCGGGTATCCGCTGTCCGCCACTAACTGTTTTACGGAATCTGTCATATATCCAAGGTCTTCCGCAATGATATCTCTCGGTCCAAGTCTCTGGGAAAGTGTACGGAACAGATCCATTCCGGGACCCTTTTCCCACCATCCGTTTTCCGCGGTGGCGTCTCCGTAGGGGATCGCAAAATATTCGTCAAAGCCGCGGAAATGGTCGATACGCAGCACGTCATAAAGCCGGAAGCAGTTTTCGATCCGTTTCACCCACCAGTCATAACCAGAATTCTTGTGAACCTCCCAGTTATAAAGAGGATTTCCCCAGAGCTGTCCCGTAGCGGAGAACCCGTCCGGAGGACATCCCGCCACTTGTGTGGGACAGTTATTCTCATCCAGCTTAAACAGCCAGGGATTCGCCCAGGTGTCAGCGCTATCCATAGCCACATAAATGGGAATATCCCCGATAATGCGGATTCCCTGCCCATTGGCATAAGATTTCAGCTTCGTCCACTGTACGCGGAATTTATACTGCACATATTCATAAAACTCAATTTCAAAATAAAGCTCTCTCCGGTAATAATCCAGAGCGTTCTGCCAGCGCAGACGGATGTCCTCCGCCCATTCGCTCCATGGCTTTCCGCCGAAACGGTCCTTTACCGCCATAAAAAGCGCGTAGTCTTTCAGCCACCATGCCTCTTCCTCCTGAAATCTCCGGAAATCCGGATCCTCGCCAATATTACTCCGCTCATAGGCTTTCCGCAGAAGAGCCATACGGCTTTTGTACATCTTCGCGTAATCGACACTTACCGGATCTTTGCCAAAGTCCGCCCTGTCGCATTCCCGCTTTGTCAGCACACCTTCCTCGATCAGATCCTCAAGACTGATAAAATAAGGATTTCCGGCAAATGTGGAAAAGGACTGGTAAGGAGAATCTCCATAGC
>DWVA01000239.1 GCA_019120475.1 Candidatus Blautia intestinipullorum
AGAGAAGTCCTCTTTATGAAAAATACGCGGATATCGTCATTGATGAAGAGGGGAAAGATTTGGAAGCAAGTCTGCAGTCGGTTTTGGAAACACTAGGGGAGAAAGAGAAAACACTGTAGCAGGAAACAGAGAGCGGAAGCAGAGGGGAAATTTTTTATTTACAAATGGTAAAAATGTGCTATAATACAGAATTGTATATTTTATAGGAATGCCATTACAGCAATAAATTATTTCTGGCGTACGCTTCGGCTTACGGAGTAAAAATAATTATAGAGGTGCTTTATGGAACAGTATGTGATTAAAGGAGGCAATCCGTTAGTTGGAGAAGTGGAAATAGGCGGCGCCAAAAACGCGGCTCTTGCCATTCTCTCAGCAGCTATTATGACGGATGAAACCATATTAATTGAGAACCTGCCTGACGTAAGAGACATCAATGTTTTATTGGAAGCGATTGCCGGTATTGGAGCTCAGGTTGAGCGGATTAACAGATCAACTGTTAAGATCAACGGTTCTACGATTTCAGATATCAGTGTTGACTATGAATACATTAAGAAGATTCGTGCATCCTACTATCTTCTGGGAGCTCTCCTCGGAAAATATAAACGGGCGGAGGTTCCTCTTCCGGGAGGATGCAATATCGGAAGCCGGCCTATTGACCAGCATCTGAAAGGCTTCCGGGCGCTTGGCGCGTCTGTGAAGATCGTACACGGAGCGATTATCGCTGAAGCGGAAAACCTTCATGGAAGCCATATTTTCCTTGATGTGGTTTCAGTGGGGGCGACTATCAATATTATGATGGCGGCTTCTTTGGCTCCGGGACGGACGATCATCGAAAATGCGGCCAGAGAGCCTCATGTAGTAGACGTTGCCAACTTCCTGAACAGTATGGGAGCGAATATCAAAGGCGCAGGTACGGATGTGATCCGCATCAAAGGCGTTGAGAAGCTTCACCGTACAGAGTATCCGATCATTCCGGATCAGATTGAAGCAGGTACCTTTATGTTTGCCGCTGCTGCCACAGGCGGAGACGTTACAGTAAAGAATGTAATTCCAAAGCATCTTGAAGCAACCACCGCGAAGCTGGAGGAAATCGGATGCGAAGTGGAAGAATTTGACGACGCGGTACGCGTCCGCGCCGGAAAAAGACTTCACCGCACCCATGTGAAGACTCTTCCCTATCCGGGCTATCCTACTGATATGCAGCCTCAGATCGCAGTGACCCTTGCCCTTGCGGAAGGGACAAGCATTGTGACCGAAAGTATTTTTGAGAACCGTTTCAAATATGCGGACGAGCTTGCCAGAATGGGAGCAAACATTAAAGTAGAGGGCAATTCGGCGATCATAGACGGCGTAAAGAAACTTACAGGAGCAAGAGTAAGCGCTCCGGATCTTCGTGCGGGAGCAGCCCTGGTTATTGCAGGACTGGCTGCGGAAGGCGTTACCGTAGTGGACGACATTGTTTATATCCAGAGAGGATATGAAAATTTTGAAGAGAAACTGAGAAGTCTCGGTGCAGAGATTGAGAAAGTTTCCAGCGAGAAAGAAATTCAAAAATTCCGCCTTCGCGTGGGATAATAAATTTAATAACCTTTTATTCAGAGTGGTGGAGATACAAAGGATCTGTGAAGCCACGGCAACCCCTCCGGCGAGGAAGGTGCCAACCTGAGCGAGCGATCGAACAATAAGAGGATTGAAAGAGAAATTCAGACAGTCCGATTATTCGGGCTGTTTTTATTTTTGCAAAAAACGGAAAAAGTTTTTATGCTGCATCTGAAATTTATACAGCAGGAAAGGGAGAAAAAAATGGAAAAAATTTTATTTACTTCAGAGTCAGTAACAGAAGGGCATCCGGATAAAATCTGCGACGCTGTTTCCGACGCTATTCTTGACGCGCTTATTGAGCAGGACCCCATGAGCCGTGTTGCCTGCGAAACGGCGATCACAACAGGTCTTGTCCTTGTAATGGGCGAGATCACTTCCAAGGGATATGTAGATATTCAGAAGATCGTAAGAGATACGATCAGAGAGATCGGATATACCCGCGGCAAATATGGATTTGACGCAGATACCTGCGGCGTGATCACGGCAATCGACGAACAGTCCGCGGATATTGCCCTGGGAGTGGACAAAGCTCTTGAAGCGAAGATGGGCGAAGATGAGATCGATGCTATCGGAGCAGGGGATCAGGGAATCCAGTTCGGCTTTGCGTCTAATGAAACAGAGGAATATATGCCGTATGCCATCAATATGGCGCATAAGCTGGCCCGTCAGCTTACAAAAGTACGGAAAGACGGAACTCTGAAATATTTAAGACCAGACGGCAAAACCCAGGTAACTGTAGAATACAGTCAGGAAGGAAAACCGGTCCGCATTGACGCGGTAGTGTGCTCCACACAGCATGATCCGGACGTAACACAGGAACAGATTCATGAAGACATCAAAAAATATGTGCTGGATGCGGTGATACCTGCCGATATGGTGGATGAAAATACAAAATATTTTATTAATCCCACAGGACGTTTTGTTATCGGAGGACCTCATGGCGACAGCGGACTGACAGGACGTAAGATCATCGTTGACAGCTACGGCGGATACGGCCGTCACGGCGGCGGAGCGTTTTCCGGCAAGGACTGCACAAAGGTTGACCGTTCCGCGGCTTATGCGGCCCGTTATGTGGCAAAGAATATTGTTGCGGCAGGACTGGCTGATAAATGCGAGATCCAGCTTTCCTATGCGATCGGCGTTGCCCATCCCACATCTATTAACGTAGAAACTTTTGGAACAGGAAAACTTTCCGACCAGAAGCTTGTGGAGATCATCCGTGAAAACTTTGACCTCCGTCCGGCCGGAATCATCCGTATGCTGGATCTGAGAAGACCGATCTACAAACAGACGGCAGCTTATGGACACTTCGGCCGCACAGACGTGGATCTTCCGTGGGAGCGTCTGGACAAGGTGGAAACGCTGAAAAAATACCTGTAATAAAAAAAAGAAAATTCCCGGTGCAGACGGGAAGTTCTGATGATTTAATAGAAAATTTAGACATAAGAATCTGACAATATGGTATAATGAGCGCACAGGAAGAAAATCTTATCTGCCTGTGCGTTTCTTTTCTATATAAGTTTTTCCTGCGGATCATTTAATATATTCAGGAAATGAGGAAATTTCATGAAATTACGGACCAGGAT
>DWVA01000240.1 GCA_019120475.1 Candidatus Blautia intestinipullorum
AAATGTGGAAAAGGACTGGTAAGGAGAATCTCCATAGCTGGTAGGTCCCAAAGGCAGGATCTGCCAATATCCCTGTCCCGCAGCTTTCAGAGCGTCCACAAATTCATAAGCGCTTTTTGAAAAACATCCGATTCCATATTTCGACGGCAGGCTGCTGACCGGAAGCAGCACGCCGCATTGTCTCCTGTATGCCATTTCTTTCTCTCCTTCTGTTTCATTAATGATATCATATATTGCGGACTAATGATACCCTTTTTATCCGCTGCTCCGGCATCTGCCGAGCAAAGGCGCAGGCAGTTCCGGTTTCGTTCCCGGTAACGGTATCATACACACATACTGACATATTCTTTTTCCTCTGTCAATGTTCAAACCGGAAGATTATAAAAGTTTTTTTCGGGAATTTGTGGAATTTTCCTTTTTCCTATATCTGTTGTCTTTCCTTTCTTTTCTCTCCCGGCCTCTGTCATTTCTCCGCCGCTTTTTCCGCGTAGGCAGTGGTCACCAGTTTCTCATAATCCACCCGTTCCTTCAGCTCTCCCGCTTCTTCCAGAATGTCCTGCAGAAGTTCAAAGCTTTCTTTTTCAAACACAAGATTTTCCTTCCATGTGTCCTGTTCATAATAGCGTGTCACAATGGCGGTGACAGTTTCCAGATCCGTTTCCTCAAATTGAGGCGCGATCACTTCGGCAATTTCTTCCGGCGTATGGGTCTGCACATATTCCATACCTTTCTGAAGACCATTGGTAAATTTCTGTATCACATCCGGGTGTTCTTCCATATAGCTGGATTTCGCGCTGTAGGAGGTATACGGCACATAGCCGGAATCCACGCCCAGCGAAGCCACCACATATCCTGCCCCTTCCTGCTCCAGCGCAGTGGCGGAAGGCTCAAACTCTACTGTAAAATCCGCAGAGTCATCTCCGGTAAACGCAGCCGCAGTGGAACCAAAGTCAATGCTCTGGTCAATAGTGAGATCCTTCTGGGGATCTATGCCGTTTTTACGGAGAATATATTCAAACACCATCTCCGGCATACCGCCCTTACGGCCTCCCAGAACCTTTTTTCCCCTCAGATCCGACCACTGGAAATCCGGCATTTCTTCTCTTGCCACCAGGAAATTCCCCGCCCGCTGGGTCAACTGGGCGAAATTCACCACCGGGTCTGTAGCCCCTTCCTGATAAGCATATACAGATGCTTCCGCTCCCATGAAACCAATATCCGCCTCTCCGGAAATCACTGCCGTCATTACCTTGTCTGCGCCAAATCCGTTTACAAGATCGATCTTCAGCCCTTCTTCCTCAAAGTAACCTTCCTCGATGGCGACATACTGAGGTGCATAAAAGATAGAATGTGCCACTTCATTTAATGTCACCTCCGTCAGTTCTTCTTTGTCCTGCGCCAAAACCGCCGATGGAAGCGCAGCAGCAGCCAGGATCACCGCCAGAGCTGCCGCAAGAAACTTCTTTTTCATAGATCACTTCTCCTTTTTTATTCTGGACGCCGTCTCTTCCACTTTTCTTATCTTCCCGGAAGAAAAGACGCTTCCTTCTATCATATGCGTCCTTCCGCTAAAAAGTTCTTTCCTTTCCCCTGGCTATGGACTATAATTTAACCATACCGCCCGCTTATTTTCACAGGGCAATCCAGATAAAAGAAAGGACAAAATCCTATGAAACTGAATCCCTTCTGCATGTGCTGTGCAGTAAATAAACAGGAAAAGAATATACGGGGCTTTTCCGATATGGACAAAAAAACAGAATATATGAAAAAAGTAATGGCTCTTCTTGCCGGCGCTTCCGATGAAGACTGCGCCCCCAGTCTTTCCGCAGAGCTGAAAAAGCTGTACAGCGATTTCTGGAAACAGCCGGAAGAGGATTACTCCAAAATAAAAAAAGATTTTAACCAACTGATGCTGGATACGGAGCCTGCTATTGAGAAAAAGATCCAGAATGCCCCTGACCCTCTGGCGGCGGCACTGCTCTACGCGAGAACCGGGAATTATATTGACTTCGCAGCCCTTTCTCATGTAGATCCTCAGACGGTTCTCTCTCTTTTGGAGGATGAAAACACAGACCCACTGGACCCGGAAGAATACGGCCGTTTTCTTGAGGAGCTGAAGTACTGTAAAAAACTTCTTTATATTACCGACAACTGCGGCGAGATCGTTCTTGACAAACTAGCGGTAAAGGTTCTGAAAGAACAGTACCCGAACATCCATATCACTGTCCTTGTAAGGGGCTTTCCCACTGTCAACGACGCCACTATGGAGGACGCCGCGGAAACCGGTATGACGTCAGTTGCAGAGGTCGTCGGCAACGGAAGCAATGTCTGCGGAACCTGGCTTGCCGGGATCAGCAAAGAAGCGAGAGCGCTTCTGGACAACGCCGATCTTATTATTTCCAAAGGCCAGGGAAACTTTGAAACGCTCCACGGCAGCGGGCTGAATATCTACTATCTGTTCCTCTGCAAATGCGAATGGTTCCAGCAGCAGTTTCATGCCAGACCCCTGGAAGGTATGTTTCTGAACGAGCGCCGTATTCCAGGATAAAGAGCCGTTTTATCCATATCCGCGCACTTTGCCGTCCGCAGGTTTCATCATGTTCACAATATCCTGTGTTTTTCGTCAGAATCACGAAGCCTCCCCGGGCTTTCGTCAATCTGTCAAGAATCCCAAAAAATATTTGTACGATTCATCTCTGGCATGAAGAATAAGATTTCGCTATACTGAGTACAGTTCAAAACGAAACACTTATTACACAATTATTTTGGAGGGAAAATCGATGGCAAGCTTATCCTTACAGCACATTAACAAAACATATCCTAACGGATTTGAAGCAGTTAAGGACTTCAATCTGGAAATCGAAGACAAAGAATTTATCATTTTCGTTGGACCGTCTGGCTGCGGTAAATCCACCACCCTGCGTATGGTTGCAGGTCTGGAGGAGATCACCAGCGGTACTTTAAAGATCGGCGATAAAGTCATGAACGATGTTGAGCCCAAGGACCGTGATATCGCGATGGTATTCCAGAACTACGCTCTGT